>DAOWGR010000124.1 GCA_030637365.1 Elusimicrobiota bacterium | reverse complement strand
TTCAAACCAACTCATACGCATCACATTCGCTGATTTTACTTTGCAATATTTCTAACCCCGCAGGTTTTCGCAATAACCACATTGAACCTAACCTGCGGGGTTATTTTTTATTTAAATCTTGAGAAATCTTTGGCTATGTATTTTTTTAAATTCTCGCGAAGGGGTTCTGTGAATTTGCCTGTTTTTTTATCTTTGCATTTTCGATTGAAGCTGATGTTTCTTCTTCCGATATGCCCGCCTATCCTGTTTAGGCTTGAATGTTTTAAAAATTCTTCCGACGACATAATCCAGAATGTGTTGAATCTTTCGGAATAAAAAACGAAAAAGTAGTTTTTTCGTTTTTTGTGAGAAATATGCGGGAAACTGGCTGCCTTGCCCATGGCGACCGTTTTGGACCGGGCTTTAATCTGAATCTCAATAAATGTTCCGTTGGATTTTTTTATAATCAAATCAACCGCGTCATCATCAACTAAAGGCGTATAAACATCAAGGCCCTCTTTCAGCATTAATGAAATAATTTTATATTCCATTTGTTTTCCGAAGCCCGTTAATTTCTTGTGATTTATCATTGTTTGTTCTTACATTTTATTTCGTTTTAAAGCCCAGTGGGCTAATTTTTCGCAATAATTATCTACCGAATGGTGCTGAACACCCATATCTGTTCTTTTAGTGAGCGATAGCCAAAATAATTTTAACAATCGGCTTTTCTCACTGAATTTTGTCAACACTTTCGTGTTCTTATTTAGTGATACATTTGTTAAAAAACGCATATCCCCATGGTGTTGATATTCCCTGAAATTCTCAATTAAAACTTTTATTTTATTATTGCTGATGATTATCGCGATTAACCACAGCAGAGGCGACATAAGCGGAGTAAACGGTAAGAAAGGCACAATATCGTAGGAATTGATAACTCTGTAAATCGGGGCCTTGATTTTATCGTCAAATTCCTCATTGCCGACTTTGGGGCTTCCGAATGTATAACAAGCGCCCAAATTTTCGGAATTTATCGCGGATGTGGCTATAAGAGCCAATGCTCCTCCTAAAGAATGCCCGGTTATATATAAGCCATAATCCGCCGGTTTTTGAATTTGCCGGAGAATTTCGGTTTCAACCCTCTGAAAAGCCATTTGAAAACCTTTATGAGTTTTTACGCCGTTTTTATCAGTATGCATTGTCGCGTATAAATCGGTAAGAACATCAAAAAATGTTTCCAGTGTTAATCCGTCTGTTTGTGTGCCGCGGAAAGATAAAATCATCATCTTATCGGCGTTTCTTTTGGCCAGGAAAGCTTGAGTTCCGTCTTTGTTAAAACATTTAATCAATTCAAAATCGGCTTCCGACAGGGCGGTTTTTAATTCCGTGTCGTCATTTTCAAAAGGCAAATAAGCAAGCTTGGACATTTTTGCCATAAGCCACGCCGTTCTGTCGCTATAAGCGGCTCTTTTTATCGGAGGCGATAAAAGTTCTTCATATTCAAAGTATTTCTTATTCATTTTTTCTCCATTTAAATCGTGAAAAGTCTTTGGCTATGTATTTCTTGTAACGCTCATAAACATATTCCGCGCGCCTGCCGGTTTTTTTATCTTTGCGTTTTCCGGTAAGTTCAATGACTCTTTTGCCGATATTTTTGCCCGTCTTATTTTGTTTTGAATGTTTTAGAAATTCTTGCGATGACATAATCCAAATAATGTTTAGCTTCTCGGAATAAAAAACGAAAAAGTAATTTTTTTGGGTTTTATGATGAATACTCCCGAACAAACCGCTATAACCCGCGGCTATTGTTTTGGAGCTGGCTTTAATTTGAATTTCAATATATGTGCCGTCGGATTTTTTTATAACCAGATCGGTCCCGTCATAATCAATCAAAGGAACATAGACATCAATGCCTTCTTTTAGCATTAAGCCGATAAGCCAATATTCAATTCGTTTTCCAAATCCAGCTATATTTCGGGTGTCTTTTGCCATTATTCAGTCATCCTTTATTTAAGAAATTCCGCAAATTTATTCTATTAAATTCTCAATCAGAATAGCCACTGAAGGTAAGACTTTCCTTATGTCGGGCGGGTAATACAGAGTATCAATGATTAGGGTGTGGATACTTTCCCCCACACTATAAAAAATAAAATATTGAAATAAAGGCGTGGCAGGTGTGTTTGCTAAGCAAGGCCCTTCGGAAGCCGACTTGTGCATCCAGGAGGCTGAGGGTGGACTGGGCTTTCGAAGGTTTGCTACGGACACAAGGCAATGCCAGTGCCGTATCAGAAGCTATGCTTATCAGACGGTCAAGTTCTCGAGTCACTATCTTGCAGTTACGGAGAGGCAGAAAGACATAGTTTTCTGCATCTGATGAGCCGAAAGGCTCGTTGTTCCAGCGCAGTACTAAGCGACCCTGGTCTTGCGTGTAAATGCGCCTGCCATGACTCAAAACAATATCTTGAAGGGTTGGTCCTAAAGGTAAATATCGAAAGGCCTTTTCTATCCACACAGGATCGGACAAAACTTTGCCAATGACTAAATTGAACCTCGTTTCCATAAGTTCTGCCCTATCCGCGTCGCTTCATATATGAGATAATATGTATATGACCGACAATGATACAACAAGAACAGTTCCTGACGATAGTTTTTACGGCCTGGGCATCGCGCCCAAACTGCTGGAAACCTTAGATGAACTCAAGTGTAAAATTCCCACGCCCATACAGAAAAAAGCCATCCCGATTGCGTCGGAAGGCAAAGATATGGTGGGCATAGCCCAAACCGGCACAGGCAAAACCATAGCTTTCGCCATTCCAATGGTTCAGAGGCTTGCGGCCGCCCAAAGGGAGAAAGGCCTTGTTCTGGTTCCCACGCGGGAACTGGCATTGCAGGTGGCCGAAGTGGTAAAGCAGTTCGCGTCTGTGATGGGGATTCGGTCTGTAGCGATAATAGGCGGCGAAAGCATTAAACACCAGTTGCGGGAATTGCGCAAAAAACCCCGCATACTGATAGCCACGCCGGGCCGTCTTATAGACCATTTAAATCATCATACCGTGACTCTTTCGGATGTCCGCGTTCTTGTATTGGATGAGGCCGACCGCATGTTTGACATGGGTTTCGCCCCTCAGATTACAAAGATAATTGAACAGATTACGAAAAAACGCCAGACCATGCTTTTTTCAGCCACCATGCCAAAGCCGATAATGAAACTGGCCGAAGAGCATATGAAAACCCCCACCCGCGTTGAAATAGCGCGTTCGGGCACCGTGGTAAAGGCCGTGAAGCAGGAACTTTTTATATTAAGCAGGGGTGATAGACCCGCTTTGCTTGCCAAACTTTTGGATAAATATTGGGGCAGTGTTTTATTATTTGTCCGCACTAAACGCAATGCGACTAAAATTGCGGACGCTATACGCAAGCTGCCGCATAGCGCTACTGAAATACATTCAAACCGTTCTTTGGCTCAGCGCAAAAGAGCGCTTGAGGGTTTTAAATCCGGTAAATACCGCATAATGGTGGCCACCGATGTGGCCGCCCGAGGCATAGATGTGACGGATATAGAATTGGTGATAAATTATGATATTCCCGATGAAGAAGATAATTATGTGCACCGCATAGGCCGCACTGGCAGAGCCGGAAAACCGGGTCATGCCATAACATTTGCCGCTCCCGAACAGGGCAGAGAAGTAAGAACCATTGAAGGCATGATACGCGTGAAAATACCGGTTGTCACGCACCCGGATATTGATTCGTGCAGAGAGGGTTTTGGTTCAAATTATAAAGGGAAAGGAAAAGGCAAACAGAAGCATAAAAGCAAACAGAAGCAGAAAGTTGTGCAGCATCCTGAAGAAGTGCTTCATCCTAAAAAAAAGGACGAGACGCAGAGCCAGGGAAAAAAACACAGCGGAGACAAGCACAGCCATGGCGAAAAGCGCAGTCCGTCGGCGCATCAAAAATCCCGACGCAAGAAGTTTGTCCCTTATGGCAAACAGCGCGCCAGAGCGCGCGCCCGCCGCAATGCCGGCATCGGCAGATAAAACTAATAGAGAGTAGAAAGCAGAGAGCAGAAAACAGAATTAAAAAATAATTAAAATTCAGTATGTGCAAAATTTGCACATACTGAATTTTTTTTTGTGAATCTCCTTATTTTGGTGAGGGTCATTCCGCCGTATCGTAATTTGGAAAACAGGGAACGAAGGAACCGATAGCAGAAAAATCAAATTTTCATGGCCTTATTTTTATTAAGAACGCCCGAGTTTTTTATAGACCTCTTTTCTATGGCCGATTTTTAATATAACTACAAACTTTTTTTCTATTTTGTAAATTATACGAAAATCACCAACCCTCAATTTGCGATATCCCTTAAGTGAATATCTTAACGGTTCTCCAAATTTTAAAGGATTAAGAATAAGCCTGTCTTCTATGGCTTTTCTGATTCGTTCTTTAATGTTTTTAGGAAGTGTTTTAACATCATTTTTAATTTCATGATGATATTTGGGAGAGAATAACATTCGTTATTTCCAGATATCTTTATGAGATACCGATTTTTTATCCAAATAAGTTTTATCTCTATCTTCCGCAACCATTTGCCAATAAACATCTTCTTTGGCCTCAATAGCTTCTTTTATTAAGTCTCTGGCTTCCATTGACATGGAGTTGCCATCCCTTTTTGCCATAAGCGCGAGCGTTTTATAAACAAGGGGATCTAAAACAATATTAACTCTTGGGTTTTTGGCAGGCATAATGTTCCTCCAATTATAGTGTAACACAAGTGTTACACATTGTCAACCCTGTTAATCAAGTGTAGATAAGAATTTCCTTATTTTGGTGAGGGTCATTCCGATGTATCGTAATTTGGGTCGGGACCAATCTTAGCAAAAGCTTTAGACAGGCAAATAAAAGCGGGTTGAAAATTTAAAAAGAGGCGTTTCGGTGTTTGCCTGTAGGGCCGTTCGGAGTCCGACTTATAACATACAGGAGGACGAGATACGGAGGAGCGACGGCGCTGGGAGACTCCGGTCCTAAAGGTAAATGCCGAAATGCCTATAATTACAGGACCCCGTTTCCTCACTTCATTTTCCGAAAAGGTAGAGTTCTTCTTGAGCTCTGGTGATGCCTGTATAAAGCCACCGCCTCCACATGTCGTCGTCCATCTTCGGAAACCGTTCTTCAAACATAATCACTTTCTTTGCTTGGCCGCCCTGGGCTTTATGCACGGTAATGGCATAGCCGAAATCAAAAAGGTCCCCTTGAGAGGCTTTAGGCCTATCCTTTGTAAAATTAATCGCGCTCTTGGCCCCAAATTGCGGGGCGTAAATCAGGCCGGAAAAAAGTTTTTTTAAATCATCCATTTGTATATCGGCCTGATACCAGTCTTTATCCACCGTCTCTATACTGATGATAGCGCCCAGCATGCCATTGTATATTCTTTTCTCATGATTGTTTCTAAGGCAGATAACTCTGTCGCCGGCGGAGGGAGTAGGGCGTTCAAAACCGAGCGAGGCTCTGATAAATTGATTTATTTTTACGCGGGTGGAATTATAGCCGCAGAGTATCATGGTGTCTTTATTATAGCTCTCAAGAAGCTCCCCGCTTCTTTCCTGAGCTTCCGGGTCGCTCCTTAAATATTTGGCCACTCCGTCGCCGTATTCTTTGGGCGGGATGATTCCGGTTTTTCTGGCAAATTCTGAAATTTTGATTATGGGATTATGTTTTGCCTGGCGGTGAATTTCGGTCAATAATATTTCAGGCTTTTGCATTAAATTAAAATTTCCCGATATCGGCGGCAATTGTCCGTGGTCGCCCACGGCAATTACGGGGATATTATAAGAGAGCAAATCATTCCAGATAGGCCCGTCCACCATGGAGGCTTCATCCACTATTATCAAATCTCTTTCAAGTTCCTCTTTCTTAGTCCAACCTGTTATTATGCCGTTGGATGATTCTATCGGATTATATATAAGGCCGTGTATGGTGCTTATGGTGTCTCCGGATACACTTACGCCCGATTCTTTAATTATGGCTTTAAGGTTCTGCGCGGCTTTGCCCGTATAACTGCAGAAGCCGACTCTGATTTTTTTGTCCTTCTTTTCCTTTTTGTTTTCTTTAAGTTTAGAAATCTCTTTTCTGAAAATGGCTATAAGCGTGGTTTTGCCGGTGCCCGCGTAACCGCCGAGAGTGACAGATTGGTTTTTGTCAGGATTTGCGTGCCACTTGAGCAGTTTGTTTAAGGCAGTTTTTTGGCCGTTGGACAGTTCCATTTATTTGTCTTTTGGAAGATTTTTTAAATACGCTTTAATTCTTTCCCTATCTTCGTTCGTTTTATTGCCTTTAAAATATATTTCAATAAAATCAATTTTATCGGTTTGAGAATGAAAGGCATAAATGATTCTTAAGGAAGATCCTTTTAAATAACGGCAGAATAATCTGGCTTTTATTATAAGGCATAGTTCATGTTTGGCGATGGAATTGAAGTGTTTGCTGTTTCCGGCGGGAATTGTGTTTAGTATTTTTTTGAATCCCTTTAAATCTTCTGGCAAGGATTTATATTTTTTAGATAATTGTTTAAAGTCCTTGGCAAAAGAAGGCAGTTCTCTATAATTCATCACTATAGTTCCTCACGGAATAAAACTCATCGCGGTAAAAAACGCTTTCATAGGATATTTCTTTGCCGTCAGAAGCCGTTTTCCACGGGATATCTTCATGAGAATACTTTTCCAGTTCTTTGGCATTTTTATTGGCAAGGCGCGCTATTACATTATCTATATGGTTTATTTCCCGCGCGGAAAAAGCGTTCAATTTTGCTTTTTTTAAAGGAAGATATTTTTTTTGTTCATATCTGAAATATTTGCTTTTTACAGCTTCTATTTCTTCCTTCTTTTCCATATCCTTAATGATTTTGCCCAGTTCGGTCGCCGTGGGGCCGTGATGATTTTTTATATAAGTGAGGCCCATTAAATTTTCTTCAAATTTTTCATAATAATCAAAGTCAATGAAATATAGAAGTTTATGAACCACCGTTTCCCCCACATTTGGTTTCGCGCCCACTTTTTCAAGAATATAAAGAAACACCTGTTTGAATTTCTCAAGATTTTTATGATTTACGCGAATTTCAATTTTATCTTTTTTCGGCGGTTTCTTTTCCAAAACTATTTTCCTTGTTGTTTCCCTGCCTTTTGTAAAATCTTCAAGGGATATATCAAATATGGAGGCTAATATTTTTGCTTCGTTTAAGGTTAATTCTCTGGTTCCCTGTTCTATATGTATATAAACGGGGCGTGAAACTCCGATTTGTGAAGCCAGATATTCTTGAGTCATATTGTTCTTTTTTCTTAGTTTTTCAATAAATTTGTTAAGCATATTGTCCCCGTTTTTCTTATATGAGCGCTCTTGAGGAGCTGTTTATAGTGTAGCAGATGTTTGAATTCTTGTCAATGACAATGTAAACAAAATGAACATCAAAAGGTAACAGGTGCCTTTTAGCTGTTTTTTAAATATCTCTCCAATGAAGACTCAAAAGGCACCTGTTACCTTTTGAAGGATTATTCGGGAAGTTTTGTGCCGATTTTATAAAGCAAGCTTGCCATTATCAGAAGGCAAATCCCGTTCAGCATCCAGGGATTCATGCCAAAGCCCGCCGGCAGATAGCCCAGAAGAAGGCAAACCGCGCCCGTTGTCAGGGCATAAGTCATCTGCGTGCGGACATGGTCTATATGGTCCACCGCGCTGCCGATTGAAGATAAAATAGTGGTGTCCGATATCGGCGAGCAGTGATCGCCGAAAACCGAGCCCGATAGAACTGTTCCGACCGTGGCGTATAAAAGATGCATGGCTTGTTCCGGCGGAAATCCCGAGGCAATCGCCATTTTATGGGCGAGAGGAACGGCAATCGGAAAGATTATGGCCATTGTGCCCCAAGAGGTTCCCGTCGCGAAAGCTATGGCGGCCGAAGATAAAAATATAACGGCGGGTAAGCCCCAGACGGGCAAAGCGCCCGATAAAAGCTGAGTTACATATTGCGCCGTGCCGATTTCTTTTGTAACGCCGCCGATGGCCCAGGCAAGCGATAAAACAAGCACTGCCATAAGCATTGATTTTACGCCCGAGAACCAGGCGTTCATTGATTCTTTAAATGAAAGGGCGCGCATGGCGAGAGATAAAATCAAAGCCGTTAAACTGGAAGCCAGAGAAGCCCATAATAAAGCTTTAAAAGAATTGGCATTGCCGAGTATGTCGCGCAGGCCGGTATTTTTGGCGGCTTCTCCCCCTTTTGCCGCTATCTCGTAAAGGCCGCTGCCTATAAGTCCGACTATAACCGCGCCCACAAGCACGATTATGGGAACAATGGCTAGGGCCGCGCTCCTTTGCTCTGGTTTTTCCCCTTTATCAAAATCCGCGCTTTCGCTTAACGGCGTAGAGCCCGGGCGGAGCGGCTGATTTTTATTTATGGCGCGCTGTTCCGCTTTCAGCATGGAGCCAAAATCCCGTCTCATGAATATTGTAAGAGGTATGAACAGAAGTATTATTATCAAATAGAAGCTGTAAGGAATGGAATGCAAAAACACGAGATAAGCGTCGCCTTGGATGCCTGTTGTTTTCATTGCGTCAGCTATAAGGCCGAGTTCAAAGCCTATCCAAGTTGAAACCAGAAGCAAAGAGGATATGGGAGCGGCTGTGGCGTCTATTATAAATGAAAGTTTCTCCCTTGATATTTTGAATTTATCGGACAGCGGCCGCATCATATTGCCGACTATCAGGCAATTTGAATAATCGTCAAAGAAAATGGCCAGGCCCATCATCCATGTCGCGAATTGAACTTTGACTCTGGAAGAAACTCTTTTGGCTATTGCCGAGACAAAACCCTCAAGCCCGCCCGAGCGCGCTATCAGGCCGACGGTGCCGCCGATGACAAGTGTAAACAATATTATGGATGAATGGTCTGAGTCCGCCACAGCTTTAAGTATATGCGTGTCCAAAGCGGTGAAAAGCCCCATGCCGGCGGCTTTTACGGTTTCAAAAGCGTTTGTCGGCTTTAAAGCCAGAGCGGCTCCGACCCATACGCCTGAGAAAAGAGAAAACAATACATCTCTTGTTATAAGGGCCAGCGCTATGGCTATGGCGGGCGGCCATAACGGATAGGTGCCGATAAGCGTTTGCGTTCCGCCGAATATAAGCAATAGTAAAGCCGCCAGGCCGAATACGGACAATGAGATATAAAGTCTTTTTAGCATGGTTTTCCTCTTAATTGTTTATTTAAATTCGTTAAATTTATTAACGCGGGATTGCGATTTTCCCGGCCAAGCTTTTTTATTACAAAATGCTTCTTAATTTGTTAAGCGCTTTTTTATGTCTTTCATTACTCATTTTCTCAAGATTAAGTAATTTCCATTTAACAGCGGGCATATCTTTCGCGCCTTTAACGCCCAATAGATCCCAATTTGGTTTTCTTTCTTTGAAAGACAAAAGAAATGCGCGTTCATTATCAGTTAGTTTTTGATTAATCTCTTTTACAAGTGTTTTTCTGATGTTTTCCAATTTCTCATATTTAATTTCGAAGGAAGTCATTTTATTAAACTCTTTTTCAAAAACCGATTTCATATTTATAAAATGCGGAGACAAAAGCTCTGAAATCGGACGATTATGACTTATAAGATAAACAAGAAACGCTTTGCGCACTTCATTTGTTATCCCTTCGTTTTGAAGCAGTAACATGATATCAAAAATATCTCGAGGATGTTGTCGGTCCAGAGCCGCGCAAATTTTAGAACCGTAAAGTTCGGCAAATGATAATGTTTTAGCGGTTGTGAACTTTTCAAAAATAGCTTCCGCTCTTTTACAGAGATTTCTTTCTTCGCAGTTAAATAATGATCCGCGTATAATCGGATTCGGTTCGATTTTAACAATCGAGTTTTGTTTTTTGACAAATAACTTTATAATACAATTATTTTCAGGTTTTGATTTTTGTTCAACTTTAATATTCGGCAAGGAAGAAACGCGTTCCGATATCAATTTTAGTTTTTTGCTTATTTCTTTTAGTGATTTTATGCGTGAGTTAACGGGTAAATAGACTAAATCAATGTCAACCGAAAGGCGCGGCATGTCCCTTACGAAAAAATTAATTGCCGTTCCCCCATGCAGAGCAAAATCGGTATCTTCGGTCATAATATATGGAAGAATCGAAATTAAAAGATCAGCTTGTTGGTAAAATGAATTCTTATTCATGTGTTTTAGGATTTATTTGGGAACAACTATTTTATATTTATTGTTGTAATGACCATTTTTGCAAAGAGCTCTTTTGCCTGTTCCAAAATTAACTTTTTTAAGATTTATTTTATTAGCCCACGCGTGAGCGTGTTTTTCCGCCAAATACATAAAAAGTCTTTTTGTTTTAATAGAGACGCATTTTTCCAGGAGATTCTGAACCATTATCGGACGAAGCGTCGTAAGGCCGGACATTATATGATCCAATTCGCCAAAAGAAGCGTTTAAAGGGACTTCATAACAAAACTCCAACGCGGCTCGTTCCGGTGAAGATATTTTGATAGTGTAATTGCCTGTATCATATATTGTTTGTCCCGGGGATTCGTCTTTGCCGAAAAGGCCGGTCATTATATAACGGATTTCCACTTTCCATTTGTGATTTTTAAACCACGCGGGAAGTTTTTCATTCTTTCCTCCAAAAAGAACTATTTTTGATTGGTCTAAATTTGCGGGGAGATAATGGGCGTTTCCATGTAATTGAAGAGCGGTTTTACCGGCGGGATGAGCGGACATGTTTAACTGTGTTTGTAAGGTATAAAGCCCTCCGCTCCATTCAATGGTTTCTCCTTTTTTTTTAAAAGCGCCTTGTCCTATTCTTTCTATCCAGCCGCTTTTAATATAAGTGTCGGCTAATTGACGATACACGCCCTGATTTTCAAGCCAGGCATAAACAGCGATGGTGTTTTTTGGCCAATTTCTGATTAAATTGTTTATTATGCTTCCATTTTGTCTATTCATAATAGTCAATTTAGTTTAATTTTAAACCAATGTCAAACATTTTCTATATAGAGATGGTATGGTAGAGTAACTATATAATCTGAATTGCTGCAAAAAATGCGGTAGTTGAACTGTTTTTATTTTGTCGTGGACTTCTCGGTGTGTTTTATTATTTCATTCATCATTTTGACGGCTTCAACGGGATATTTCCCCGCCGCCGTTTCCCCCGAAAGCATTACCGCGTCGGTGCCGTCCAAAATGGCGTTCGCGACATCGGACACTTCCGCCCTTGTGGGCTGAACGCGCTCCGTCATGGATTCCAGCATTTGCGTCGCCGTTATGACGGGTTTCTTTTTTAAATTGCATTTTTTAATGATGAGTTTCTGAATAATCGGTATTTGGTAAATCGGGAAGGATATGCCCATGTCTCCGCGCGCTATCATTATGCCGTCGGCGGCTTCAATTATTTTATCAATATTTTTGACGGCTTCTCTCGCTTCTATCTTGGCTATTATTTTGCAATGCGGGAGCAGAGTCTTTAATATGGTTTTAACGGCGATAATTTCTTTTTCAGAAAGGACAAAAGAAAGGGCGATATAATCCGGTTTATGTTTGACGGCGAATTTCAAATCCTTGATATCGTCTTCATTCAGCAGTGGAAAATCCAAACGCGCCTCGGGGATATTCACCCCTTTGCGCTCTTTTAAAAATCCGCCCGCGATAACCTCGGTTTCAACTTTTGTTTTTAGGGTTTTTTTGATTTTAAGGCAGATATTGCCGTCGTCAATATAAATTAGAAAGCCTTTTTTGAGCGGCTTTAACGAGCCCCGGTAATCAAAATGGATTGTCCGGCCCGAGCTTTTAATGTTTTCTTTGCTCAGATAAACGGTTTGGCGGGTTTTCAAAAGCAGGGGTTTGGAGCCTTTAAGGCGGCCTATTCTTATTCTGTTTCCTTTTAAATCCTGAAGTATTTTGATATGGCGGCGGTATTTTTTATTGAGTTTTCTTATAAGTTTGACTTTATCCAAATGGTTTTTATGCGAGCCGTGGGAAAAATTGAGTCTTGCCACATCAAGGCCGGACAGCATCATTTTCCGCAAAACGGTTTCCGTTGAAGACGAGGGGCCGAGAGTGGCTATTATTTTTGTTTTTGGCATGGTTTTGCTTACTCCTTATTATCGGTAAATCAGTTATCAGTTGATAGTCTCCGTTACTTAATCGCTAAATCACTTTTTCTTTATTGCCGTTTTTTAATCACTATTTTGTTATTGTCGTTATTTAATTCTCTTTTTTTATTTTGCGCCGTTTTTGTTTGATATTTGGCATTTGTATATTATTTGAAATTTGTTATTTGTTATTTGAGATTTCTTGATTTATAGTGATAAATCAAGAAGTATTTGTTTAGTTCCGTCCACTACATCGGCCATTTTATCATAATTCAGTTTCTCAATCGTGTCTTGCCTGGTGTGATAATGCGGAGTTCTGAAAAAGGCGGTGTCGCACAGCATAACGGCTTTATAGCCGCATTGCCAAAACGACCATTGGTCTGAAAGCGTTATGGCGTTCACCAAGGTGGCCGGAGCCCATAGTTTTTCAATCGGCAGTTTTGACGCGGCTTGAAAAGAGGCGGCCGTTTTTTTCAGCAGTTTCCTTGACGGCATATTTGAGACCATGCTGAGAAAATTGCCGGTGTTTGGATAGAAGAATTTTAATATGGAAGGATAATTCTGCGATTGCGGCTTATCCGAATAATAGCCGACCGATTCAAGGCATATCATGGCTTCAATATTTTCGCCCGCGCTTTCGCAAAGCTTGGCATAGCGCAGACTGCCCATGTCTTTGGTTTTAAAGAAGGGCGGCTCTTCATTGGCGAATGCCGCGAAGCGCAGTGTTTTATCCGTTTTGATGTTCGCGAATAATTTTGCGAGTTCCAAAAGAACGGCTATCGCCGAAGCGTTATCATCGGCGCCCGGCGTGTCCGCGTAGGTGTCATAATGCGCTCCGACGATTATTATTTCATCTTTATCGGCTGAGCCGGGTATTGAAGCTATTATATTTTCAAAATCCATATCCGCCGACTCGGCTTTGTAAATTTGCGTGTCAATAGCATAACCGTATTTCGCGAATTCGTATTTTATGTAATTTATGGCTTTCTTAAGGCCGGACGGATTTAAATGATTTCTTTTGCCGATGTCTCTTGCCAGGATTTTAACCGTTTTTTGAAGATTGTC
>DAOWGR010000190.1 GCA_030637365.1 Elusimicrobiota bacterium | reverse complement strand
TTTTCAAATTTCTTGAAGGCGGAGAGGTTAAACTGGAAGCCTCTTTCCCCGCAGGAATGATAGCCGATACCAAAACAAATCTGAAAGCGTCAGCCACCGGAGAAAACCATGAATGGATGGAAATGTATCCCTCATTCGCGGGAATAGCCATAGAAGAAGGCTTTGAGGATGTGGCGAAAGTTTTTAAAGCGATATCCGTGGCCGAAAAACAACATGCCAAAAGATTCTCCAGCCTTATTAAGAATATTGAAAGCGGAAAAGTCTTTAAAAAAGATAAACAAGTAAAATGGCGTTGTTTAAACTGCGGTTATATCCATGAAGGAACAGACGCTATTGACATTTGTCCGGCCTGCGCCCATCGGAAAGCCTATTTTGAACTTTTAGGTGAAAATTGGTAAAAACAAAAACAACGGAAATACGAAAACATGTAAATAAGGTGATATGTAAATCAATGACCGTTTGGAAAAAAGTTGATATTTAGAGTAAAGGAATTTCATTTTTACATATTAACTTATAAACCTATCACCCTATCATCTTGTCTATGTTTGGAGAAAAAACTATGGAAATGGAAGATGAAGTTCAGGAACAAGAAGAAACAAAAGAATTGATTAAAAGAACCGTAACCATGCAAGGCAGACCCATGGTTCTTGCCGGAAATGAAATAAAAGTGGGCGATAAAGCTCCTGATTTTAAAACATTGGATAACGATATGATGCCAATGAAATTCTTGAGAAGCCACTTGGGCAAAATAGCGGTTATTTTAAGCGTTCCTTCTTTAGATACGCCGGTTTGCGACCTTGAAACCCGAAGATTCAATAAAGAAGCTCAAAGCTTGTCGCCTGACATAAATATTCTGGCCATAAGCATGGATTTGCCTTTCGCTCAAAAGAGATGGTGCGCGGCCACGGGTATTGCCAATGTAAAAACTTATTCGGATTATCAAAAAGGCGCTTTCGGCAGAGCATACGGCGTGCTGATGAAAGATTTACGCCTTTTGGCAAGGGCGATATTTATTATAGACAGAGAGGGTGCGGTTAAATACACGCAGCTCGTAAAAGAAGTTACAAACGAACCTAATTATGATGAAGTGTTAAACGCATTGCAAGATATAACCAGGCAATAAGGATATTGGGAAATTAGGCAACAAGGAACAGATTTAAATCCTTGAGAACCTAATCCCTGTAGTCGTAAAATTTCTTGGTTGCTACAAATAGTAGACAGTAATTTTTACTTAACCTTGAACTCAATCTTAGTCTGCCGTATATTGGAGGAACCATGACAAAAAAAAACCAAGTTTATAAATGCGTGATATGCGGCAATATTGTTGAAATGCTGCACGCGGGCCAAGGAGAATTGATTTGCTGCGAAAAACCGATGAAACTCTTTATTGAAAATTCCATTGACGCGGCAAAAGAAAAGCATGTGCCCGTAATTGAAAAAACCAGCGAAGGATTTAAAATAAAACTTGGAAGCATCGCGCATCCGATGGAAGAAAAGCATTATATTGAATGGATAGAGCTGACGGCGGATAAAAAAAGCTATAAGAAATTTTTAAATCCCGGAGACAATCCCGAAGCTGACTTTTGCGTTAACGCCAAAGAAATTACGGCCAGAGCGTATTGCAATCTGCACGGACTCTGGAAAAGTTCCGCCTCTTAACTTTGAATATGGAAAACTTGGATAAAATTTTTTCCGCTTTAAATAAGCTGTCTTACGGGCTTTACATCGTAAGTTCCGCCCTTAACGGCAAAAAAAACGGTCAATTGGCAAATACCGTTTTTCAGATTACTCCCAATCCCCCCAGAATAGCCATAGCGCTTAACAAAGAAAATCTGACTCATAAAATGGTTGATAAAAGCGGTTTTTTCTCGATTTCGGTTTTACAAGAAGAAACTCCTTTGCCTTTCATAGGCTTATTCGGGTTTAAAAGCGGAAAAGATATTGATAAATTTGAAAAAGTTTCTCATAAAATGGAAGATGATTGTCCGATTATAATTGAAAATACGCTATCATATTTAAAGGCGAAAACAGTTGCGAAGATGGATGCGGGTTCTCATACCGTCTTTATGGGAGAAATTACCGGCGGACAAACACTCAAGGAAGGAAACCCTTTAACTTATGACTTTTATCAGAAACAAAAACGGGGTAAAACTCATAAAAACGCCACAACTTTTAACAAAATAACGGAGGCCAACAAATGAAAAAATATGTTTGCAAACTATGCGGATGGGTGTATGACCCCATACTCGGAGACCCTGACAATAATGTTCCTGCCGGCACTCCTTTTGAAAAAGTTCCCTCGGACTGGGTTTGCCCTGTATGCGGAGCGGGAAAAGACGAATTTGAACTTGAAAATTAGAAACTAATCTTAATAATTAAAAACAAAAGGGCGAAATTATTCATTTCGCCCTTTTAAATTTATTACGCTTAAATAATTTAACAACTTCCAATCAACGATAATACTCATCCGGATTATACAGATAGTAAAAGTCAAAAGGATCCAATCGCGGAAGCGTAACATAAGGCCGGCCCTTATCGTCTATTTTTTCAACCAACTGAAGCTTGGGGTTCGCCTTTTCTGAAATGTCGGGATTTTTCACAAAACCCGTTTCGCGAATTTCATGCACTATATTATTTACCCATTTGTATGTCTTGGCTTTATCGGCGAATTCTCTCCAATCGGCATCCGAATTATGTTCATACATTTTTTTTCTAAACGCGCTCATAGATAAACCCATTTTTTTTGCCACGGGAGTAGCGACTCTGCGCTCCCACTCTTTTTTATTTTCAAATTGTTCTTTCAATTGCGTCATATTGCCCCAATTCCCGGCAGACATTTGATGATGCAAAATTATAGCATTGGGATAAGCGTAAGAATGCGGGGCGAGAGTGGTAATAGCGGCGGCCATGCTGGCGGCATAAGATTTAACCACCACATGAATGGGAGCCCGGCTGGTTTCTATCGCTTTTAAAATTCTAAAACCTTCCATAACCGAACCGCCGGGAGAAGTGTTTATAACGATAAAGATCGGGAGTTTTGAAGACTTATTATTAAAGTAATGAATTCTGTCAGTCACAAAATCGGCCATTCCCCTGCTTATGGATCCGTTTAAAGGAATACGGCGATCACTTATGGTTAAAACTCCGTTTTTAAACGGATTTAAAAGATATTCGGGTTCTTTATTCGCCTCGTTTTTCCATTTTTCTTTTTTAAGTCGCAAATCCAAATCAACCTTAAGCTTGGCCGTTTCAGCCGCCATCTTTTCTTTTTCAAATATTAATTTCGCCATTTCAAGATCCATTCTTTTTTTCTCAAGATGAATAGTGTTCAATTCCTTGGCATTTTTTAATTTGGACAGTTCCAGTTGAGATTCATTTTCAAGCTTTATCTTCGCGTTTTTTTGTTTTAACTCCGCCAAGGCTTTTTTATTTTTTTCCGCTATCAGCTTATTTTCCAAAACCAATTGTTTTTGCTCGGCTTCAAGCTCGGCCAATTTTATTTTCTGCTTCCCAAACATAAGCATATATTTCGCCTCATTTTCCTCTTTCTCATCCACCAAAGCCCTAAGCTTTTTAATTGTTTTTTGCCTAAAAAGATTATTTTCCACAGTAAGCTTATCCAAAGCTTGTTTATCTTTGGAAACTTCTTTTTCGGCTTTTTCATTTACCGTCTTTTTTTCCGCCGCTATGGAAAAACCAGCGGCAAGAAGCAAACTAAAACATAAAACAATGAATTTCATACATTTCATACCGGTAATCTCCTTGTCTCTCAAGAATTATGTCATAACAATCGTCAAACTGATTATAGCAATAAAGCCTTGCAACCCCCGGCTTTACACGGCGTAAAACATCAGCCACATCCGGCAAAGAACTTGCTCACGGCAATCAATTTATTACTTTCTCAAACCGACAAATACGGCTTTATTTTTCTTCTTTAAGAGTGTTTATCGCTATTGAAGCAAGCAAAAGAATAGCCGCCGCTCCGGCCCAAACTCTTGATTCCATGTAGAACGGAACACACATAAGCCTTGAAACACCGCCCAAAAACGCCGCAATAAGCGCGGTCCAGATAAAATAAC
>DAOWGR010000043.1 GCA_030637365.1 Elusimicrobiota bacterium | reverse complement strand
TATTCATGAACCAATCTTACCACCTCGCTCATGGGCTGAAAACTTTCCCAATTAAGCCTCAAAATTCTAACGCCGGCAGTTTCCATTTCTTCCACGAATTGATAATAATTTTCCTGAAGATGCTTAAGATATTCCATACTGATTGTTTTTTCCATATTTCTTCCGCGGGATTGTATCCTTTGCATCGCGGTTTCAACCCTGCAATCCAAGAATATCAACAACTGCGGAAAAACAAGCTCTCTTAAAACCATATTGTCAAAGAGATCCAGATAGGTGTTATAGTCCATATCGCTTATTATTTTTTCGGGATGACGATTAAGCATGCGAGCGAATATGGTATCTTCCCAGATAGTTCTGTCCTGCACAACGCCGCGAATTTTTCCCAGACTTATTCTGGATACAAATTCTCTATGCTGACGAAATCTATGATTTAAAAGCCAGATTTGCATCATAGTTCCGTATTCACTCATATTGTCATAAAACTTTTCAAGATAAGGATTTCCGGAAACTTCTTCAAGCACAGGCTCAAAATTAAGCGCCTTGGCAAGTTCAATTGTAAGACTGGATTTTCCCACGCCGATAATTCCGGCTATTCCTATATATCCCTCAGCAAACATAATCATTCTCCTACGAAATCAAATTTCTCGACACACGCGTCGCGGCTTCCCGCTTTTTGGAAGTTGAACTTCGCCAATATTGTTTTATAGCGCGATATTACTCGCTTTATCGCCTAATTATTTTTTAGCGAAAACCGCGCTTATAAACCCTTTGATTCTATTTCCTGCTCAATGCCCTTTATCGCCAATAAAACATCATCCGGATTTGAAGCGGATTGTAAAATGTCTTCAAGCTTGGCCGAACCTTCATTATGTATTTTAACAAGCGCCTGATTAAAACTCTGCATGCCATAGAAAGAACCTTTGCTTATAGCCTGAGTTATCGCGTCTATATTGTTTTCAGCAATCATCTTCCTGATATGCGCCGTTACCATCATAATTTCAACCGCGGGTATTCTGCCGCCCTTTGTTCCGGGAAGCAATCTTTGCGAAATTATTCCTTTCAAAACTTCCGCAAGCTGCACGCGCACCTGCGTTTGTTGATGAGGAGGATACAAATCTATTACTCTTGAAAGCGTTTGAACCGAATTTTGAGTATGTAGCGTGGCAAAAACAAGATGGCCGGTTTCAGCCGCCGTAATGGCCGCTTTAGTTGTTTCAAGATCACGCATTTCACCCACAAGAATAATATCGGGATCTTGACGCATCGCGGCCCGTAAAGCGTCCACAAACGAACCGGTATCCGTACCGATTTCTCTTTGGCTTATTATGCTCTTTTTATCTCTAAAAACAAATTCTATGGGATCTTCTATGGTCAGAATATGCCCTTCTTTTTTTTTATTGAGATATTCAATCATGGACGCCAATGTTGAAGTTTTACCCACGCCGGTTATTCCGGTAACAAGAATAAGCCCCCTCTCATTGGTCAAAAGCTTCTTAATGGCTTCAGCCGGTAATTTTAATTCTTCAAATGTCGGAATTGCCAAAGGAATATGCCTAATAGCTATACAAACTTTTTCTTTCTGAACAAAAACATTAAATCTGAATCTTCCCGATTCTTTACCATCCACGGAAAAATCAATCTCATGCTTTTCCTTGAATATTGATTTAAGACGCTGGTTCATTAAAGGAAAAACCATATCCTCAACTTCTTTTGAAGACATCAGCGAGTCTTTTATCTGAGTAATTAAACCGTTTATTCTCAAATACGCGGGCGCGTCTCCCCTTATATGAGTGTCGCTCGCTTTATTTTGAACCATGATTTTTAAAAGAACATTTAAATTGATAGCCATAAAACATCTCCTAACTGTTTCTTGATAACTCACTACCCCGCTCTACAACGCTGTATTTCCTATTTAAGTATCCCGCCTCTTCTTATTCTTAAATAAGCGGGTTTTTCCAAATCCTCAAGTTCATCCGGAGCATTTGAAGATCCGGAAGGATGAACATTCAGTTCATCCCAATCACGTAATTTCTTTTGATTCCGTCCGGGATATTTACCGGCAAACAATTCTTTTTTTTTCTTTGTGGGAAAACCCGTCGCTATTACCGTGATTTTTAAGGTATCCCCCAAATTTTCATCTTCCGTCTGGCCATATTTTATGAGAGCGTCCGGACTTATGGACTTTTTTATAAACTCCATAGATTCTTTTAAAGCGTGAATCGGGAAATTGCGCGTACTGGTAAAAATAGCAAGAATACCTTTAGCCCCTTCTATTATGGCATTTTCAAGAAGCGGAGATTCTATGGCTTTTCTCGCCGCTTCTATATGCCTGTCCGGCCCTTCAGCCGTTCCTATGCCTATAAGCGCTTCACCTGATTTTGTCATAACCTTTTTCACATCGGCAAAATCAACATTCACATCGCCGGCATTTGTTACCACATCACTGATGCCCTGAATAGCTTGCCTTAAAACATCATCCACCATTTTATAAGCTTCAGCGGTGTCAGTATCTTTATCGGCGACATTAAGCACGCGCTCATTCGGTATAATCAGCATTGAATCGGTATATTTGCGCATTTCCATTATACCGGCTTGCGCTTGTTCCGACCTGACATTGCCTTCAAAATTAAACGGCCTCGTTACGACTCCCACCACAAGGGCCGTGGTAGTTTCTTTCGCGATTTTAGCCACAACGGGAGAAGCGCCCGTTCCGGTTCCTCCGCCCATACCGGCGGTTATAAAAATAAGATCGCAGCCATTTACAATTTCTTTAATCTGTTCGCCGGATTCCAATCCCGCTTGGCGACCCTTTGCCGGATCGCCGCCGACACCAAGACCTTTTGTTATATCTTCTCCGATCTGAATCCGAACCGAAGCTGAATTTCTTTTCAAAGCCTGGGCATCGGTATTTAAGGCTACAAATTCAATACCGCGTATATCGGCGGCCACCATTCTGTTAATGGCATTTCCGCCGCCGCCGCCGACACCTATAACTTTTATTTTCGCTTCTTTACCCTTGAAATCATCCACGCAAACTATTCTTACCATAAAAAAACCTCTGAAAATTAAAAGCTGAAAAGTTCTTTGAACCATCTTAAAACGGAATGAATCACCGCGCCTTTGCCGGATATGATTCTATTAGAGGAACAAGACTTAAGATAAGGATAACAGACAAGCCCCATAGCCGTAATATATGTTTGATTTAGGTATTCTTTGGAAGAATCCACATTTTCCGCGTTCGGAAATCCAATCCGAGTCTGCTTTAACTCCAAATATTGCTGACAAGCTTCCGGCATGCCTTTGAGCAAAGAGCCCCCCCCGATAAGAACAGCTCCGCTTCTGCATAAATCCGAAAGGCCCGAAGTTTGCAGCGCATAATCTATTTTTGAAAATATTTCTTCAGCTCTCGGTTGAATGTACTCAAGCAAATCACTGGGCTTTATTTCTTTTTTTGTTCTGCCATCAAGCCCGGTTACCGTTATCATATCTTCATCATCAACCTCTGAAGATAAAACCGCGCCGTATTTTTCCTTTATTTCTTTAGCCGAACGAATAGTCGTGCCGAGACCATACGCAATGTCTCTGGTAATATAATCCCCCCCTAACGGGATTTCTCTGGAAAACTGAAGACTTCCGTCATAATATATGCCGATAGAAGTCGTTTGTCCGCCAATATCAATGAGAAGACATCCTAAATCTTTTTCTTCCGGAGTTATTACAATTTCACCGACGCCAAGTAAATTATAAACCGATTCCGATACCCTAAAACCGGATTGCGCCACTGATTTTACGAGATTATTGATATGAGAAACAGCCGCCGTTACAATATGAACATTGACTTCCAGCAAAGAACCTTCCATGCCGACGGGATTAGGAACTCCTTTCTGCTTATCTAAAGAAAACCCCTGCGGAACAATATGCAGTATTTCCCTATCCGGAGTTATTTTTATGGCTTTGGCGTTCTCAATTACGCTTTCCACATCTTCCGCGCTTATCTCCTTATCGGTTCTCGCTATATTATAAGCGCCCCTGTTATTAAATGACTCTATATGATACCCTCTTATCCCCAAATAAACTTCTCCCACTATTTCATTAAGCTTGTCTTCCGCTTGCTCCATGACATTAATTATGGCATTGGAAGTTTCAGGAATATCAACAACCACCCCGCCTTTGAGCCCCTTACAGGGAACGCTGGCTCCGGATAAAACTTTGAGACTATCGCTTTTTTGGTCATGAACGGCCAAAATACAAGTTACCCGTCCGCTACCCATATCAAGACCGGCAATAATATCGGACTTAGTCATTATAAAAATCCTCTCTTAACTTAAAATTGTTTTTTTAAACGGGAATCACCTGCGACTTGAAAAACATTTTAACATTTATAGCTCGCTTATAAAAATCTTGCCAATTGAAAAATGTTTTAAGTCCACATTGCGCGGCGCCGGAATTTTTCCAACAACATCGCCTAAGACACTGTTTAATCTTAATATTTTTAGGTCGGTCAATTCAAACCCTCCCCAATTCACAAGGGAATTATCTTCCAGAACAATACTGCATTCCTTCTTATTCAAATTGTACTTAATCAGGGCAGGCTTAATTCCAAATAATTCTCTGGATAAATTTATTTCGTTGACAAACTCGGCAAATACTCTTAATTCAGGCTTTTTGCCGGCATAAATTTCAGCTCTAACGGAGTCTTGACTGACAGCTTCCTCATAAGTTGATGAAAAAAATTTACCGCTAAGAGCCAAATAATATTTTTTATTCCCGTTAAGAACTATTTCTGAAACGATTTTTTCAAGCTTGCCGCCAATTATAACTTTACCGGTCAGAATATTTTTTGAAACCGTAATATTCTTAACATACGGATAATTCGACAAAAGCTTTTTTTTAACGCCCTTCTTTAAATCGTCATCCCACTTTTCCCCTATTTTATCGGCAAACAACTTTAAAATCTCACGGCTCATTTTTTCATTGCCGATTTTAACATCTAAAGATTCAACCTCGGTGTTGAATATGCCTGATTTTATTTTATCGGACGCGAAACCATAAACCGTTTTTAATGAAAGAAGTAAAAGACCAATCAATAAAACTCCCGCCACAGTGAGAGACGCCGTTTTAAAAAACCGTTTTTTTACTTTTACCCTAACTTTGACCCTATGCCAAATGATTTTCTTTTTCTTAGTCCTTCCAAGAGATAATATTTTTTTGGACATCAGTATCATTCTACCTAAATACAAAGACGGAGTTAAGCGTTAATTTAATTTGGAATTCAAAACATAAAGATTAAAGAACAAAATCCCCGCTTCAGTTCCATAAATCTCAAAATTTTACGCTTTTTTTTGCTTGCCGCTCTCCATCCTCTTTCCTTTTGTTTTGATATATTTTCTTTATTTTTGTATACTTTATTTTAATTAGCGCCCGTAGCTCAGCTGGTAGAGCATTCGCCTTTTAAGCGAGTGGCCGCGCGTTCGAGTCGCGCCGGGCGCAAATACGACTACTTGCGTTTAAAACCGCCGAAAACAGAGTCAAAATTATTAAAGGGGGATTAAAGCGCAGAGATTGGGTTAAACAAACATAAGGGATATTGTCGCGCGTTTACTCCCGAATTGTTTCATGCTTATTGCGGCTCATAATATATGATGCCTCTTGCATGCAAAAGAAAAAAAATTGTAAATTATTATAAGAATGCTAAGTTTCAAATTAAGGGGAGGCATGGTAATGCTAAGAATTAAAAAAGGTTTTACATTAATTGAATTGCTTGTTGTTGTTCTCATCATCGGTATTTTGGCTTCAATAGCGATTCCGCAGTATTTTAAAGTCGTTGAAAAATCAAGACTCGCGGAAGCGATGAGCACAATAGCGGCCCTAAAATCGGCTCAAGAAAGATTTCTTGCGCGGGGCGGAGCTTATACATCTGATTTTACCAAACTTGATATTCAATATCCCGGAATGACAGCCGGCAATATTACCGTGAAGTTTTATACGGTGGCGGCTGCCGCCGGCAATTGCGCGACCGGACCTTGCTATACTCTTACTCTCACAAGACATGCCGCTAACGCGACCATAGCGGCTCGTTATGGCGCGTATTCGCTTAATGTGAATGTTCCCGATAGTCCTCATGTTAATATTGCGGGTTGCCCCGGAGGCGCCGCGAACTGCGCCGAATTGATTGATTAAAAAATTCGCATTTTATAGAACCATTAAAAAAAAAGACCGTGGAATTCAACCACGGTCTTTTTTTGTTTCCGTCCCCACATATTTGGAAACAATGAAAAATATCCCAACCAAATCTTTTATGGCAAATACTTATGGTTTAGCGGCAGCTTTAACAAAGAAACAGGTTATAGCGAAAGACACACTCTTGTTTTATTTGCTACCTATTCCTCTTTTTATCGCTCTCGTACATATATTTCACGCGCTCATACTTAGTGGCAATGACTTCAATATCATTTTTTAGCGTTTCGTTGTCACTTACAATCTTATTGTAAACACCTTTAAGCTCTTTCAATCGCCCGTGATAATCGTCCGCGTTATTCTTAAGCGACATTATCTCATGCTCATAATTCTTTTTACCCTCCGTCATCTCCATATGAAGCGATACTATCTGATTCTGCCTGTCATCGGCGACATGCTTAACCGTTTCAAGTTTCCCCACCGAGTCTGAAAGCTTGGACCTCAAACTCTCAAGAGATTTTCTATAAGATTCTTCTTGATTCTCTTTAAGCAATTTAACCGCGTCAAGTTCACTTTCTTTTTTATTCAAAACATTATGAAACTTTTCAGCTTCGCGATTGATAGCGTTTTCAAGCTTCAGATAATGTTCAGTTTTGCTCTGATTGTATTTATCGGCAAATTCAACCATTCTTCTTTTAAGCTCTTCTCTCTCCGTACCGAATTTCCCAAGCAAAAGCTCTTTATCG
>DAOWGR010000004.1 GCA_030637365.1 Elusimicrobiota bacterium | reverse complement strand
GGAAGTTTAGGTTCAGGCGGGGGCAATCACTAAGAGTAACGGCAGGTAACGGGTAAAAAGTAATTGGAGTCTCTTTAATTTGCTGATTACTATTTGCTAATTGCTCGTTACTGAACCAAAGGTTTGGTAATAAAATGTTTCGGCATAATCGGGATAGGTTCTATGGAGCTCTTTTAAAGGGGCAAGTTACGGTGGAATTGATGTTGGTTCTTCCGGTTTTTTTTCTGATGCTTTTTTTTATAATGGAACTCGGAAATCTTGCTTTTCAAACCATATTATATCATCATTCCGCTTATGAGCTTGCGAGGATAGGTTCTTTGGTTGCCGGGCCCAGAGGAGGCAGTTCAAGTTCGGTTTCAAATATCGGTTTCGCCACTCAAAAGATGGAGAATGTTTTAAGGGATATGAATATCAATTGTAAATTACAGCCTTCTCCGATGGCTGAAGCTACCGGCGCCGACCCGCAGGTTCAAGCGACGGGAGCCAGCCATATAAATGAAGATTTGGTGGTTTCCCTTACATGCAGCGCGAAGCTTGTTTTTCCCGGCGCCAATTATTTTCTTTCGGACCCGCCGCGAAGCAAAGGAAGAAAAAAAATTGTGGTAAAAGTAAGGATGCCGATAGAGAAACCGATATTTCAGTAAGAAATTAAGAAACAAGAGGCAAGAAAACAAATAAAAAGAAATTCCTTATGATTCTGACTTCCGGTCTCTGACATCTGACTTCTATAAGTTGTACTTAAAGATATAAGACAAATTTAATAAAGTTGTAATGTTGATGGTTTAGAATTTAAACAACGGAGAAATAATATGGGAAAAAAAGGCGTTTTAATACCGATGATTTTTGCTATAGTCGCGGCTTCAATTTATTGGGGCGTTCTTTCTTCAAAAAAGAGTTCGCTTGCTCGCGCTTATGAAATGGGGCGTGTTTTGGTCTCTAAGTATGATCTTCCCGCCAGAACCGTTTTAAAGGAAGATTTGGTTGAAATAATTAAAATACCGAGAAAATATATGCAACAGGATGGCTATGAAGTGCGTTCTCCTTCGGATATTAAAATGGTGGTTAATCTTGTTACGCAGATAAGAATTCCCAAGGGCAATCAAATTACGCAGTCTTCTTTGGTAAGTTTGAGTCCTAAAGCCGGTCTTAGCGTTAAAGTTCCGCCTGGATATAGAGGTTGTATTTTGCCTATGGGCAATGAAATTCTCAGGCTCATAAAGCCGGGTGACAGGATAGATGTGTTGGTTACATTCACAGCCGTAATGTCAAATGGCAAAAAAAGCAATGTTACGGCAACTATACTGCAGAATGTGCTTGTTCTCGGCGTGGGATCAAACCTTGGACAGGGGATTAGCGCGCGTCAGGCAAAATCGGCGTCCGCTAAAGAAGCCGAAGCGCAAGCTTTTTCCGAAAAAGGAGTTTTAAGTCTTGCTTTAAATCCTCAGGAAGCGCAGTATTTGTCATTGTCTTTTAAGGAGGGAGAAGTTGCGATCATAGTGAGAGGGCTTGGTGATATTGAAATTCATCCTATGGAGATTGCGAGTTTTAAAAGACTGATTAAATAAGAGAAGTAATAGAAAAAGCAATCAGTAATTTGTAACCGGTAATTAGTAAAAGGTCCTTCACATTGTTCCCGCCTGACTGCTGTCGGGCAGGCATGACACTTAATGAGCCACAGAGGCTCGCGCTGTTCCGGAGTTTCTTTAAAATGCTAGGTACTGTTTACTAGTTGCTATTTACTACCGCCAAAGGCGGTTTAGGAGAATTTTTTATGAGAAAACTACTTATAGCGACAATGTTATTATCGATTGCTTTGCAGGGGCACGCCGCTAAAAAAATTCCGAATATGGTATCGGTTAGCGCCGATATAGTTGAAATAAGCGGCTCCGTGCAAAAGACAAGAGGGTTTGCGTGGAATCAAATGTTTGATTTCGGCGAAGCGGCAATTCCGGGTTTATTAAGAATGGGTGATTTTGAGAGGAGAACAAATATAGCCACTTCTCTCAAGCTTCTTGAAACCGAAGGCAAGGCTCAACTTTTGTCAAATCCAAAGATTATTACCAAAAGCGGAACACAGGCCAGTTTTACGGTCGGAGGCGAAGTTCCGGTGCCGTATTCAAATCAGGGAGGAGTTGGCGCTGAATTTAAAAAATTCGGCGTTATATTAAATGTTCTGCCCGTCATTATAGATCAAAAAAAGAAGCTGGTGGATGTGCAGATTCAGCTTGAAGTTTCCAACCCGGATTATTCAAGAACCGTAAGCGTGGGCGGAACGACCATTCCCTCCATGGTAACCAGACAGATTCAAACCGAGGTTGAATTGAGAAGCGGCGACACATTGGTTATAGGCGGATTAAAAAAAAGCAATAGAAATGTTTCTAAAAACAGGGTGCCCATATTGGGCAGTATTCCTTTGATAGGAATATTGTTTAGGTCTACCGATATAGTGGAAGAACAGAGTTCTTTGTTTTTGTTCGTTACTTTTGAAATTATTAAATAGAGAAAAGAAATAGGGAGTAAAAAGCGCGAAAGCGTGGAAGTCAATTGTCTAAGAAAGTTAAGAAGGCAGTTTTCAAGTAAAGGAAAACTCTCCCGAATCGGAAATTTGGCTTTTAGCCAAATTTCTTATTCGGGAGCGGATTGGGTAACAATTATGAACGATAAACATTTTCCCAGAGTTATAACATTTTCCGGCCCCAAAGAGGGCGTTGGAAAAACTTCAATTGTTTTAAATGCCGCTTTGGCATGGGCGAATTATCAGAAGAGGAATGTTCTTATTGTTCCGATGGATCCTTCATGCGCTTTGGAACATGCCGCTTTTTTAGGTATAAAAAATCCGCCTTCCATAAGCGAAATTATAAAGATTGCCGGCAGAGAATCGGTAAGCAGTTTGGGAGCTCTTCTGAAAGGAAAGATTCCATTGTCGCAATGGGGCGTGGGAGTTTTGCCTATTGCGAATAAAAGAGCGGATATTTCCAAAATAGCGCCTGATTTAATACTGCCCATATTTTCCAAGCTTTCTCAAAATTTTGATATTTTTATAGATGTTGATTCTTATTTTCCCATGCAGGTTTTTTCTTTTGATATTTCGGATAATATTTTTTGGATTACCAGTCCCAATGTGGCCAATATTAATTCCACCAGCCAGATGTTCAGAGAACTGAATAATTTGCATTTCGCGACCGGTAAATTTGACATTGTCGTTAATTTTTTTGATTTTCCCGGAGCGGTGGCTCCGAAAGAGCTTGAAAAGATTTTTAAACAGATGAACAAAGAAGTTCTGGCTTTTATGCCCTGGGAAGACGAACTCGCGATTTATTCAAACCAAAATAAAATACTCATAACCGAACAGCCCAATTCTCAATGGATAAAGACGCTTAGAGTTATTCTTGGGAAAATAGATGAAACGGAACCCGTTCAAAAACAATGGACTACCAATATTTCCGCGCAGGAATTTTCTCATGGCGCCGATATGTTGTGGCGGCCGCTTGAAAGAGAAGGTTTGCAGCCGGCTACGGTTGAGGCGGCCGGTCAAAAGCAAATAATCAGAACGGACAAGCCGTCTTTTTGGGAGGAGCTGAAAGTAAGGCTTCATGCGGATGTTGTTACGGCTCTTGAACTTGAAAGGATAAAAATTTCCGAAGATACAAAGGACAATGAAGAAGTAAAAAAGAAAGTTGATTCCATTATTAATAATCTTTTGCAGAAAGAAAAGGATATTAAGCTTACCAGAGATCAGCGTATGGAATTTATAGACGAGCTTTTAGATGAAATACTCGGTCTTGGTCCGCTTGAAGAAATAATGCGTAATTCCGAGGTTACCGAAATTATGGTTAATTCTCCTGATAGGATTTTTATAGAAAAAGCCGGAAAGCTCATACTGACAAAACATAAGTTCAGGGATAATGAGCAGGTTATGCAAGTTATGAAAAGAATAGTCGCGCCGCTTGGCAAAAGAATAGACGAGAGTGTTCCTTTGGTGGATGCCAGACTTAAAGACGGTTCTCGCGTAAACGCGATTATTCCGCCTCTTGCCGTTTCGGGCCCGACTCTTACCATAAGGCGTTTTTCCGCGAAACCTTTTACCGATGAGCAGCTTATTAAAAAGGGAAGTATTACTCCAAATGCCGTACAGTTTTTAAGGGCTTGCGTTAAATTGCGCAAAGATATAATAGTCAGCGGCGGAACGGGCACGGGTAAAACCACCTTTTTAAACATGCTTTCAAGCTATATACCGGAAGATGAGAGAATTATTACGGTTGAGGATACGGCGGAATTGAGGCTTCAGCAGGAGCATTGGGTCAGGCTTGAAAGCCGTCCTCCCAATATTGAAGGCAAGGGAGAGGTGAATATACGCGATCTTGTTAAGAACTGTTTAAGAATGAGGCCTGACAGAATAATAATCGGAGAGGTAAGAAGTTCCGAGGCTTTGGATATGTTGCAAGCTATGAATACGGGTCATGAAGGCTCTCTCGCCACCATTCACGCCAATACTCCCCGCGACGCTTTGACACGGCTTGAAGCGATGTGTCTTATGTCGGGAGCGGAATTGCCCATTTGGGCTTTGAGAGAAATGATAGCGTCGGCTGTTCATTTGATTGTTCAGCTTACAAGATTTTCCGACGGCACGAGAAAAATCACCGCCATTAGCGAGATTACCGGAAGAGAAGAAAATCAGATTTTGACGCATGATATATTCAAATATAAGCAAACGGGCATAAATCGCGACGGCAAAGTGGAAGGCGTGTTTCAAGCGGTCGGAGAGCCTCCCAAATTTTTCAAAGATTTTAAAACCAGCGGTATTGATATGCCCATAGATTTGTTTTGGACGGACGCTCAGAAAATAGAGCGTTCAAAACAGTAAATAGCGCGACCCTTTTACGCTAACAAGCTTCCCCCTTCGCTGAAGCTTCGGAGGAACAAGTCGGAAGGGCAAGCAGTGTGGCAGGCAAGAAATAAGAAACGGCGTAAATATGGAATATGGAAATATGGTTTTGTTGTTCGGGAAGTTCCTTGTTGATTTGTTGTCTGTATTTGCGTATTAACTTATTTTCATATTATCGCATCAACGCCGTTGTTTTTAACTGGTAAAGATTATGATTAAGATAAAACTTTTGATTTTCATTTTTTTAGCGGGATTATTCGGCGTTAATTGTAATGCCGCGGTTTTCAATAAAAAGCAGATGGGTGAAATTTCATGCGGCGCCACAAAAATGCAATTGTTTTATTATTATCTTGCTCCAAATAGAGATCCAAAGCTCGCCAAATACAAAATGAAATGCAAGGGTGTTTTATTGGATATTTTTATGCCAAAATGGTTTGATAAATCGGTTAATGCCATGCTGGCCAAAAAAGTCTGGCGCGATCCCGAGGAAGGTGAAATTTCCGAGGCCGCGATGTGGCAGACTTCCGTTTCCATTATATATGAATTTCTGAACCTTACCAAAAAGACTTTTCCCGCCGAGTTTGAAGGCGCCGGCATACAGCCCGCTTTGCTAATCAAAGAATACGCCGATATGAGAATAAGATTTCAAATGTCCTTGGACAGGCTTTATCGCGCGCGGCTTTTTGATTCCATGAACGGCCGCGGAAGAACCATTATCCCGACTTTTAATCTTATCCTCAGAGAAATGGAAAGTATTGCCGATGCCATATCCAGTTCCAATATTAAACAATATTCCGATTCCGCCACCGCCATAGCCGTTTTATCTCAGGATTCTTTCGGATATCTTTTTAGGGGTCCAAGGCAATGGGAGCCTGTTCAGCCTGTTCCTTTAAGTAAGAAAGTTCTTGATTTCGCTTTGACCATATTGGGAATGATACTTGTGTTTATTTCCGTGAGGCTGTTTTTTTCAATGAATAAAGAGAAAACGGATAAAATGGTGGCGGATTATTCCAAAAAAGCGATTAAATGGCAAGCTGATTTCGCGAGGCAGTTTGTTGATATTAAGATTCATTATCTTGTGGCGGTTCCCATTGGGATTTTTGCTTTTATAGGGCTTTTAACATTCAGTTTTTTGGGATTTATTATTTTTACCGGAATAGGCGTTTATGTGGGTTTGCATATGCCGACATGGGTTTTGAGTTCCATGAAGGCTAAAAGAGGAAAGGCTGTTGACAATCAATTAATGGACGCGCTTATTCTTCTTTCCAATTCATTGAGGTCGGGTCTTGATATTGTTCAAGGTTTTGAAATGGTGTCAAAAGATTTGATGCCGCCGATATCGGATGAATTCGCGCTTGTTATAAAGAATTATCAACTCGGCATGTCTTTTGAAAGAGCTTTGGAAGTAATGGAAGAAAGAGTGGACAGCAGAATGCTTTCGTATATGATAAGGGCCATTATTCTTCAAAGACAGATGGGTGGAAACCTTACCAAAGTATTTGAAAGAATAGTGGTGGATATACGGGAAGAGAGCAAGCTTGAGGAGAAAACAAAAGCTTTAACGGCTCAACAGAAAATACAATCAATAGTGGTGGGAATAATGCCGTGGATAATGTTTATCGTTATGTTTATGTTCCAGCCTGATACCATGGCAAAATTTTATTTTCAACCTCTTGGCGCGGTAACTTTGATTTTTTGCGTTATATGGGTCGGAATAGGAATGAAAGTGGTTTCCAGTTTAGGCAATATAAGAGTGTAAAAAAGGCGCATGCGCCTTTTAAAGGAATGAATTTATGGATGTGTCAAACATCATACTTATAATTGTGTCCATCGCGGGAAGTCTCGCGACATTTATTTTTGTGCAGAGATTTTTTTCTCAGCCGGAAGAAGTGATTAATCCCATAGGAAGCGCTCAGGACTTGGCGCAAAAAGAATTGTCTGTTTTTAATAAATTAAATCCAAACGGAACTCTTATTGACAGATTGGATATTTTTTTGGCAAGGAAATGCGGACAGGATAAAAAGCTTGAAGAAATGTATATGTTGCTCGGCAGGCCGGAAAGTACCGACCCTTTAAAAATGCTGCACAAAAAAGAAATATGGGCTATTGTGTCAGTGGCGCTCGTTTATTTCTTAACCGGTTCGCTGTTGATTTCCGGAATAATGCTCTTTTTGGGATTTGCTTTGCCGGATGTTCTTTTTTCAAGAACAATACGCGAAAGGCAAGACGATATAATAAGAACTTTTCCCACTTTTGTGGATTTGACAGCCTTAATGATTGAATCGGGACAAGACTATATGACGGCTTTTGACAAGATTGTCAAAATATCGACCGTTAAGTCAGGTCTTGAGCTTGAAGTCGGAAAAGTAATTAATGAGGTGCAATTGGGCTATTCCAGAAGAGACGCTTTGAGAAGACTTGCTTTGAGAACCGGTATTCAGGAAATACGCTCATTTGTCGGACTTATTATTCAGTCCGATGAGCTCGGAACCAGCCTTGTGGAATTGTTGCGTAATTTCTCGGGGGATATGAGATTTAGAAGGATGAATAAGGCTGAAAAACTCGCCGCGCAGGCTTCCACCAAGATGTTGATTCCTTTATTCATATTCATATTTCCGGTGGTTTTTATACTTATGTTGGCTCCGATGGTATATGATTTGTTTACGGGCGGAATGCCGTTCTAAAAACGGCAGGTATTAGGTAGATAGTGTTGCAGGAAGTAAAGCAAGGTAAAGGTAGAGAAAATAAGGAGTTTCTTTTTTCTTAACCTTGGCCTTAACCTTAACCTGCTGTTTTTTTGAGAGGATTTTTATGAAGAAGACAATTTTATTCTTTAGTTTATTTTATCTTTGTTTTGTCGGTTTCTCGTTTCTTAACGCCGCGCCAAAAAAAATTAAGAACGATGAGGCTCTTTTTCTCAAACTTCAAAAGGCGGGCCTTAGTTCTTTGAGTAATGCTCAAGAGAGAAAAGAATTTATGGATGTTGTGCGTATTGAAAAACAAAAGATTCAACATAGGATGCTTCGGAATATTTATGAGAACGCTTTTAATTATTATCGCCAGGGCGATTATGATGAGGCAAAAGTCTTATCTTCCAAAATTCTTTCCATTGATCCTAATTTTGAAGACGCGATAATGCTGTTGGACGCGTCTTCGCAATTGAGAGGAAAGCCAAGGCCTTTCTTATCCAGAAGATTGTTGATGGAGGACAGATTTAAAACGGCGCTTTCTCTTTATAAGAAAGGAAGAATTATTGAAGCTTGTGATAAAATGGGGCAGGTTGTGAAACTTTCTCCGACTAATATAAAAGCAAAATATTGGCTTGGAAAAATAGAGGATGATTTAAAGAATTATTATTTTTTAAAAGGAGAAAAAGCGTATACAAATCGCGATCTTCAAGGCGCGCTTGATAATTATTACAATGCTTTGCTGTTGCGTCCGAAAGATTCCGCCATATTGTCGGAGGTCGTGAAGACCGAAGAAGAGCTTAGAGACAGGAATGCCAATGAAAAACTAAAATCGGCGCTTGAGTATTACGCCAAAGGAAAATTGTTGTCCACTCACTGCGAGCTTAAAAAAGTTCTTGAAATAAAACCTTCCGATTCCAAGGCGGCAAAATTGCTTGAAGAAGTTAGGGGAGAGATAGAAAAGGGGTATATAGCCCAAGGCAGAAAATATTATGGCCGCAGAAAATATGACAAAGCCATTGCCTCTTGGAATAAAGCTAAGCCGTATGCTGAAAGCGCATCTTATATAAACAGGCTTATCAAGAGAACCAATAATCAAATGAAGAGGGAAAAGGAAGAAAAAAAAAGACGGTTTGAAGAAGGCGCGCGCCGAAAAAAAGAAGAAGTTGAAAGAAGAAAGCGCGAAGAAGAAGATAAAAAAAGAAATTTTTCAACTCAAAAAAGCGGTCCTATTGCGGATGGTGGGCGGAAAAAGCGTGTTTTACAGGAAAATAGAGTTGCCTCGCAACATCACTATCTTTCCGGGCTTAAATATTTTCAAAATTCGGATTATGCCAAAGCTAAGAATGAATGGACTATAGCGAAACAGCTTGACCCTGAAAATGCCGATGTTCAAGCCGGTTTAAAACGAATAGAAAATATTTTGTCAGGCGGACAATAAAGAGAGTAATTAGTAAACAGTCAATAGTAATCAGTGGGCGGTAATTGGGGAAACGCCGATTATCGATTAATTCGTTGTCAAATTTAAATATTTTGGCCGTGCTGAAGATTATAAATGCCATTAACTCCATAAACGCGTAATGCCGCTAACGCGGCTTTTTTATTTTTGTTAATATTTCCTTAACCTTTAGTTAATCTGCGACTATTACAATATTCAAAGTGAGAAGCGCGTAAGTTCGCCCTCCAAACAAACTCGGCGGGTCTCCACCATTAAATCTTTGGCGGACTCACCGATGCAGTAATGGAGAGCACCGATGTAGTAATGGAGAGCGCCAATGTGGTAGTGGCGGAAAAGCGCAAAAGAATATATAGAGAATAATGGGCGTTTTTTATCTCTATTTTCTTTTCTCCATTCGTTATACGCTGTTTTTTTAAAGGACTACTTTATGAGATTGGGATTAAAATGGCTTCTATGGTTTATTGGCATAGGAATCTATGTGATGAGTCTGGGCGGAGTTTTTTACTATAACCTGTTCAAATGGACTTTTGACGAAAAATTGAAGCAGGAGATGATAGAAAAAGTTAAAGTTTACGCCCCCACATTGAGAACCGGTTTGTTAAAAAGTTCCAAAGCCATATCATTTGACGAGTATGATATTATGCAGTCTTTGATAAAGGACGATAGGATAAGTTCCGTGCTTTATTTAAGCCGGGTTGGAGCGATTAGATGGCATAAAGAAGCCAGGTTTATCGGTATTCCGTGGGATGAATTTCAAAGAGATGTTCCGCCTCCGACCGACGCGATTAATCAGGCCTATAGTTCCAAAATGCCAAAAGTAAGGCAAGTTCCAAAACAACCTTTTTATGAAATAGCGATTCCTTTTTCCGTGCGCGGTGAAATTATAGGGATTATGGATTTGCTTGTTTCAAGGGCCGGCGCTGAAATGCTGATAGGTTCTGCGATGCGCAAATATATTTTTGGCGCATTGGGAGTATTGTTCCTTTTGGGTTTGCCGCTTTATTTTTTTCTCCATCATTATGTCATATCTCCGCTTGAAATTTTAAGAGACAGCATTGATAGTATTTCCCTTAAGAGCCCCAATCTAAGATTTAAACCCAGGGTAGATGAGATTGGCGAGATATCTTCTTCCATTTCATTGTTTTTGGGCAAGGTTAAAAATGAAATTGAAGCTATTTCAAACAGAGATAAAACATACAGAAGTTCCGAAGAGAAATGGTGGAGAGTGCTTCTCAACATTATTATGCCGAACGAGCAATATGTCATGGTGGTTGATGAAAACAACAGTATTCTTTACGCCAATTTCAAGCTTGACGCCGATATGGATTCCAAAAATGTTCATCTTCTTGATGTTATTGACAGTCAACAGCAGAATTTACTTCGGATGGTTGGCAATGCCTTTGAAGAACCGGATAAGCTTATTGAAGGGGAAACCGTTTTCAAAAATGAAAATATGAATGTTAAGGTTTTGCATATAGAGGAATCTTCAGATGTCAGCAGAACTCTTATTCTATTTTCTCCCAAGTCTCGGATAACCGTCTGAAGGAGTAATTGGTAAATAGTAATCAGTAAATTTAAGGAGTTTCCTTAATATCATTCCTCTATTCCGCCATTCTCTAAATCATCTGTCCTTTTTATAATATAAGCTTATGGTTTTTTCTCGTTGGCGTGTTGTCTCATTGACGGGCTTATTTTTGTTGCAAATTCTTAAATAATTGCTAAAATTAAACTAATATATAAATACGGAAAATATATTGATAAGGTGATATGTGAATAAAGAAATTTCATTATTGCCGTGTTAACTTATAACTTATTCCCGTAGTTTGCGCTGTTTATTGTTTTTTAAGGAGGATTAATGAAACTTGAAATTAAAAATATAAATATAAGTTCTCTTTTGGTTTCATCCGTGCCCGTAGTTATTTTTGTATTGGGATTATTGGGAGCTGTCATAACTTTTTTCTTTACTCCCGGTCCGGCAATTTATACCATGTCGGTGGGTAAGAAATTGATAGCGATAGGAATGTATTCGCTGATGTATACTTTATTGGTTGTGGCTTTATTGGTCTTTGTCGCTTTTGTTTATAATTTATTCACAAATGTGGTGGGTTTGAGAGGAATAAAATTTGATATTGAAGAAACAAATCAAGAATAGTTAAACAAGAGGCAAGCGCGGAAGTGGCGAGACTTGTCCTTCGTAGTTCGTTTGCGAAGACTTTAGCGGATAAATTAAAGACGAAGAAGGAAGTTTTACCAGTCACTTGTCACTAACCACTTATCACTAAACTTTGGTTTCTGATTTCTATGATTTAAAAACTTTGCAAGTTTTTATTATTTTTTATGGTTTTAAGGAGAAAAAGTGAAGATTAATATTATTTTTGCGTCAAAAGATTTTTCCAGAGCGTCTCTTCTGTTGGAAGTGCTCTCAAGGCAAGGTTATTCGGTTTTAACCGCTCATAAATCCAGAGAAGTTATGGGAATGCTTACTCAACGAAGTTTTGATCTTGTGATTATAGGACAAAATTTGTCCGATGAGGAAGGGCTGACATTTTTAAAAAATCTCAGATCAAAGAATAAATCAATTCCGGTGATAGCCGTTTTGGAATCCCCGGATACATATTTGGAACATATTCCCTCGGGTATTTCCAGAGAAAATGTTTTTCCGCATCAGGTTACGGGGCGCTCAATATCGGGATCATCGCAAAAAATAACATATAAACTGGCTTTTTTTCAGCTGGGCGCGGATGAATGCTTGACTTATAATCAGGATTTGCAGGAAACAGTCGCGAGAGTTCGCGCCGTAATAAGAAGAACGGCGAATACTCAGCCGGATGAAATTCTTAAAATGAATGAAATAGAGATTAACATGTCCAGCTATACCGTTCGCATAGCTAAAAAAGAAATAGTTGTTACCGCCAAAGAGTTTGATTTGCTGTATGTTTTCTTGAGTTCTCCCAACAGGGTTTTGAGCCGGCCATATCTTATAGAAAGAGTATGGGGGTATAATTATTTCGGTTCGCCAAGGACGGTGGATGTTCATGTTAGAAGACTTAGAGCGAAAATCGGCAAGGCGGCAAAATATTTTCATACCGTGCCGTGTGTGGGATATAAATTTGTTCCCGACACAAAATGAATGAGTAATCAATAAATAGTAATTAGTAATCAGTAAAATAGGAGTTTCCTTAACTTCCTAAATTATCCGTTACTGGTTACCAAACGAAGATGGGTTTTATAAACTTACCGGGAGGAAAATGATTTATGGAGAATAGCAAGGTTTTGATAATAGATGATGACGCGCATTTAAGAGGCAGTTTAAGCGAAGTTTTGGATTTGGAGGGCTTTGATTGTTTTGAAGCCGGCAATGCCAAGAAGGGCATTGAAATGGCAAAAAAGAATAATCCCGATGTTGTTATTATGGATATACAGCTTCCAGATTCAAGCGGTTTCCAAATTTGCCGCGAGCTTAGGGAATATTCCAAAGAATTCGTTTTAATAATGATGACGGGGCGTTTTCTTTCATCAGAGGAAAAAACTCAAGGGTTTAATTTGGGAGCGGATGAATATCTTACCAAGCCTTTTGATATACAAGGCTTATCCATACGGATAAGACAGCTTCTTACTCGAAAAAACAAATAGATGAGAAAAATAATAATACCGGCTCTCTTGTTGTTTTATTTTGCAGCCTCGGCGAGCGCGGCGATTGCCGCGCCAAAATCAAAGGTAAAGGTGGATGTTTTTTTTGAAAGCATGGATGGCCGCGGCTGGCAATGGTTTTTTTTATCCGACGCTTTAAGACGAGTGAGAACAAATGATATTGAGCTTAATGTTTATTGCATCATATCAAAAGATGCCAAGGGCTTATGGGCGGCTAAACGCGGGGGTTCGGAAATTGCCGAATCAAAAAGGATAGCCGTAATAGGCAAATATTATAAAAGCGCTCTCTTTGACTATCTTAACGCGCGCAGTTTGAGTTCTTGTGCCGATGGCTGGAAGGGCGCGGCTATATTTAGCGGTATTGACCTTGTCAAGCTTGAAAAAGAAATTAAAAAAAACGGAGACAGCGCTTTAGACGAACATTATTCCCGGATTAATAAGAATTCCGTGGCTAACGCGTCGGTTTTTATAAATGACAAGCCATATAAGGGTTCTCCCAAGCTTTTGGATATGATAAAAGAGCTGAATAAGGTTTTGCCGCAAGAGAAGAAATTTAAGGTTTCGGCGGAAAAATCATTTTCAAAGCTCTCGGCGCCGAAGTTTTGGATTGTGGTGTCTGAAAATTCAGCGCCGAAAGACGATAAAGTCATAAAGGCTTTCTCCAGATTTTTTTCGGAATTAAAACCGAAAGAAATTCAATATTCCTCAAAAAAAAGAAAGGCGAAGTTTTCGGATTTGGAGTTTGTTCCGGCTTATATTATTGAAGATAATAAAAACAGCCGTGTTGCGCTTGGAGATATGATAAAGGCCGGAGTTTTTATTCAAAAGAAGGGGTATTTCGTTTATTATGATAAGAGCAGAAGAGGGGTTTTTGTCAAAAATAAAATCAGGCCCGAGAGTCTGGAAGTTTTTACGATGTCTCAGTGTCCGTATGGAGTTTTGGCGGAAAATTCAATTATGGAAGCTTTTGAAAAAAAACTTATTCCGCCTAAAACTAAAATAAAGATTCGTTATATAGCCGACGGTAATAAAGATTCCGACGGCAAGATAAAATTCAGAAGTCTTCATGGTCCCGCCGAATGGGAAGAAAATGTGAGGCAGCTGTATATAGCCGACAAGTTTCCGGATAAATTATTCGCTTATTTAAAGGAAAGAAACAAAAATATTAATTCCACGCAATGGGAAGCCGCGGCGAAAGCCGCCGGTATAAACAGTGAAGCGGTTGTTAACGGTTTTGAAGCCGGCAAGTTATTGCTTTTGAAGGATATCGCGCGCGCCAAAAAACTGGAAATTTCAACATCTCCGTCTTTTCTCGTTGATGGGAAATATTTTGCCATTGGAGTGAGAGAGCTTAAAAATATAAAAGGTTTTGAAAAAGTTCCGGTAAAAGCTTCAAGTGGCGGAGCGTGTAAATAAAAAGGCGTTTGGCGCCTTTTTATTTGAAGCAAGAAGCAAGATTTAGTCGGGAATACTCCTTATTGTCCTATTTTTATAATTTAAAGGTTTTCCTTAAATTATTTCCTGAAACATTTTTGTAATACAAGTAAGTAATAATATTCCGTGAACAAAAAACCATAAACATTTTTTATAGCGAGACAAGCGTAAAAGCAAGTCGCTGAATCGCAGGTCAGCAGATTTTAATTATGACAAATAGAGTTAGAAAAAAAGGAAAATTATTTTATAAGTTCCTTTTTATATTTTTAATGATTTCAATGATTCCTTTGGGGATAGTCAGTTATTATCTTGTTAATTTAAGCAGGGAAACACTAAACCGCGCCATTATTAAAGATCAGGAAGCTCTTGCCGTGGGTTTTGCCGATACTCTTGCCAATTCCGTTAATTCTTTTAAAAATGTATTGCTTGAAACCGCTCACAGAAGCGATTTCGCGTCTATGGATATGGTTAAGCAGCAAGCAGCCTTAAACAGCATTATGCAATTGCATAAAGCTTTTCTTGATATATCGGTTATAGATGTCACGGGGCGGGAAACCATAAGAATAGGCAGGTTTGTCCGTAGTGATAATTTACGCGATTTCTCCGATAATTCTGTTTTTAAGAGAGTTCTTAAAGCCGGCGAATTTATTGGGGAAATAGAAAGGTATATGGGGTCTTATCCCAGTTTAACCATAGCGATAGCGATAGCAAATCCCTCTGATAATCAAACTAACGGAGTGATTATCGCGAAGCTGAGTTTAAACGGTTTGAGCGGTATTCTAAAGACCAGTTTTCCGTCTTCAACCCATACTCAGGCGGCGGTTATAGATTTTAATGGTTTTTTGGTGGCTCATTCCGATCCCAACGAAGTTTTTAAACCGGACGCGAAACTTCCTGACGATATCTTGAATGTCCTTCTTAGAAATGATGCCAAAAGCGGAGGATGCGAAATTATTTTAAATAGTTCGGAAAGGGTTTTGGGCGCTTTCGCGGAGGTTGATGATTTGGGATGGGTGGTGTATATTCAAAGGTCTGTTTCCGTCGCTTATCAGGCATCGCGGAAAATGCTTCACAGAACATACAGAGTTATTTTCATAGTCATGATTTTTGTTTTGTTTTTGGGCTATGCCGTTTCACTTGTAATAGCTCAGCCTATTCAAGCTTTGAGGGAAGCCGCCATAAAACTTGGCGAGGGCGATTTTGACTATCTTCCCGATTTAAATATGCCTAATGATGAAATAGGAGAGCTTGCGCATACTTTTGTTCAAATGAGCGAGGCATTAAAAGTTAAAAACGCGGAAATCGTATCCGCGCAGGATGAATTACACAGATTAAACAGAAGTCTTGAGAATAGGGTTGAGGCGAGAACAAGGGAATTAAAGTCCGCGCAGGACGAACTGATTAAAAAAGAACGGCTTGCGGCTATAGGGCAAATGGCTTCCGTAGTGGGTCATGAAATAAGAAATCCCCTCGCTGTTATAAATAATTCAACCTATTTTATCAAAACCAAGCTTTCTCACGCCGGAGATGTTAATCCCAAAGTGGAAAAGCATATCGCCATTATTGAGTCTGAAATAAAACAGGCCAATGGAATAATAAATGAAATTTTGGGTTTTGCCAGAACCAAAGAACTTAATCCCACGATTAAGCCGCTCAATACTTATATGGAAGACCTTATAATGTCGTTTCCTTTCCCCAAACATATAGAGTTTGTCAAGGAATTTACATCGGAAAATCCAATAGTAAATGTGGATACCGATGAACTGACTCAGGCAATTAGAAATCTTATGAGAAACGGTATTGAGGTCATGCCTGAAAAAGGAACTTTAACCATGAGGACGGAGATTGAGGGCGATTTTGTAAGAATTGATATTCAAGACAGCGGCACGGGCATACCGAAAGATGTTTTGGACAAAATATTCGCT
>DAOWGR010000164.1 GCA_030637365.1 Elusimicrobiota bacterium | reverse complement strand
GTTGAATTTGTCAGACAAAAACTCTTAAAGGGAAGCGGCAGAGCCGCGCAAGAATCAATTTTTAAATTCAAGAATTTTCATGATATTATGATAATGTGCGGAGACGCTCCTTTATTGCAATCGGAAACAATTAAGAAAATGATCTTTCTTTATGATAAGAAAAACTGCGAAGGCATTGTTCTTACCGCCGATTTGGATAGCCCTGCGAGTTATGGTAGAATTAAAAAAAGTTCATCAGGATTTGTTGAAGTGATAATAGAGGCTGATGGGGCAAGCAATGAAGTATTGGATATTAAAGAGATAAATTCAGGAACTTATATTTTTAGGGTTCCTTTTCTTATCAGGGCTTTAAAAAACCTAAAGCCTAAGGGAAGTAAAAAAGAGTATTATCTTACCGACGCTGTTGAAAATATGAATAAAGCCGGCGTAAGGGTAGCCGCTTTCAAAGCTTTGGATTTTGATGAAACAAGGGGAATTAATTCGCATATGGATTTAGCTGAGGCGCATAAAATAATTTTTAAAAGAATAGCCGAGAAACTTATGATTTCGGGAGTAACGATAATAAACCCTGTCAATACATATATAGATGAAAGCGTGAAAATTGGAAAAGGCTCCGTTATTTATCCCGGGATGACAATTCAAGGGAAGACCATTGTTGGCAAGAATTGCCAAATCGGCCCTTCGGGAGTGATAAAGGATTGTAAAATAGGTGATAATGTTGAAATAAAATTTTCTTGTTTTTTATCATTGAGCGAAGTGAAAAAATCTTCCGTTATCGGTCCTTTCGCGCATATAAGGCCGGAGTCGCGAATCGGCCCCAATGCGAAAGTGGGCAATTTTACCGAAGTTAAAAAATCAAAAATTGGAAAAGGTTCCAAGGTGTCGCATTTAAGCTATATTGGCGATACTTTAATGGGTGAGAAAGTAAATGTGGGAGCCGGAACGATAACCTGCAATTATGACGGGTTAAGAAAACATAAAACAATAATAAAAAACGGGGCTTTTATAGGTTCAAACACAAATCTTGTCGCTCCCGTCAGCGTGGGGCGAAATTCCCTTATTGGAGCCGGTTCCACGATAACCAAAAATGTTCCCGACAATAAGCTTGTCGTGGCGAGAGCGCGGGAAACAGTTAAACCTTTAAAAAAGAGGAAATAAAATGCCTAATTTGTCTTGGAGAGATAGGATTCCCAAAATAATTTCGGGGACAGCCAATCGTCCTCTTGCCGATAAGATTTCCGCGATACTTAAAGTTCCTTTGTGTAAAACCAAGATAGGGCGATTTGCCGACGGCGAGATTGACGCGCATATACTTGAAAATGTCAGAGGCGACGATTGTTATGTTATTCAGCCCACTTGCTCGCCGGGAAATCAAAATATAATGGAATTGCTCATTATAATGGACGCCTTAAGAAGGGCGAGCGCGGGCCGCATTACGGCGGTAATGCCGTATTTCGGCTATGCCAGAGCGGATAGAAAATCCGCTCCAAGAGTGGCCATAACCGCCAAGCTTGTGGCAAATTTAATAACATCCGCCGGCGCGAACAGGGTTATCACCATTGATTTGCACGCGGCGCAAATTCAAGGTTTTTTCGATATTCCCGTGGATAATCTTTACGCGAGGCCCGTTGTTTTGGAGTATATAAAGGACAGGGATTTTAATGGATATACGGTGGTTTCTCCCGATATGGGCAGTGTTGAAAGAGCGCGTTCATTCGCGAAAAGGCTTGACGCGGGGCTTGTCATAATAGACAAGAGAAGACCGAGGCCGAATGAAGCTTCCGTCTATAATATTATAGGTTCCGTTAAGGATCAAAACTGTTTTATTTTTGACGATATGGTGGATACTGCAGGAACTTTGGCGATGGTGGCTCAAGCCATTAAAGCGAAAGGGGCCAAAAAAATAGTCTCTTTTTGCACGCATGGAGTGCTTTCTCGCGACGCATTTGATAAAATAGAAGGGTCGCCTATAGAAGAGCTCATTGTTACCGATACCATTCCGGTGGACGCGGGCAAGAGTTCCAAGGTTAAAATTATTTCAGTGGCAAAGCTTTTGGCGGAAGCCATAAATAGAAATCATAAAGGAAATTCAATAAGCGAACTATTTATTTAACGGTTCTTAATTTAACGGAGGAGAGTATGAACGAAATCGTATTAGCGGCTCAAGAGAGAAAAACAACAGGTGTCGGAGGTTTTACAAACAATATGAGAGCGGAAGGCAGTATTCCGGCGGTGGTTTATGGGGAGAAAAAGCCTCCCATGCATATATCGGTGCCTGAAAAAGAAATGCTTAAAATAATAAAGACGGCAAAGAACAATATTATTAAGCTCAAATATTCAAAGGACGGCGAGAATGTTCTCATTAAGGCCGTTCAAAGGCATGTGGTTACCGAAAAACTTTTGCACATTGATTTTCAAAGAATATCTCTCAGTAAAGAGATTGAAGTTGAAGTGCATATTAAGCTTTTCGGCGAAGCTCAAGGCGTTAAATTGCAGGGCGGACTTTTGCAGCATGGTTTGAGAAGCGTTACCGTCGCTTGTTTGCCTACAAATATTCCCAAGGAGATTCTTGTTGATGTTGCTCCGTTAAAATTGGGAGACGCTGTTCGCGTTAAAGATATAAAGATTGAAAAAGCGAAGATATTGGATGACGTTGAGCAGGTGATAGTGAATATAGCCATTCCGAGAGAGGAAGCCGAACCTGAGACCGATGAGGCCGGAGCTGAGCCGGAAGTGGCGGAAAAGGGCAAGAAAGAGGAAGGAGATAAAGTCGAAGATGTCAAGAAAGATAAGACTGACGACGGTAAAAAGAAATAATTTTCTTTGGCTCTCTAATGCTTAATCTTAAGCGTTTTAACCCCCACGCATAGAACATCAACCATGTGTGGGGGTAATTAATTGGCAGTGGCTACGGTGTTTTAAGCGCATTGTTTTATGTGGCTAAAATTGTCTGATAGTATCGGTGGCAAACGGTATGACCGAAAATAAAGAAAACCGAATAAAATTGATCGTGGGTTTGGGGAATCCCGGTCCTGAATATCAATTGACAAAACATAATATGGGTTTTCTCCTTGTTGATTTCATAAAGGATAGGCTGGCACCGGATGTGAATTGGAAAAAGTGGAAAAAAAACGGCGAATATTTGGATATTGCTCTTAATGATAACCGGAAATTTTTTCTTATTAAACCGCTTACCTATATGAATAATTCCGGTATTATGGTTAGAAGTTTTGCTGATTTTTTTAAGTTAAAGAATAATTTGATTTTGGTATGTTTTGATGATATGTCTCTTGATTTTGGCAGAATCAGGATAAGGCGCAAGGGTTCATTTGGCGGACAGAAAGGTATGGCTTCAATTATAAATGTTTTTTCAAGCCAGGATATTCCCCGTTTGAAAATGGGGACAGGCCCCAAATCGGATAAAATGGCGGCTGAAAATTATGTTTTGTCCAAATTGGGGAAAACCGAATTGGATAAACTGGATAATACGCTTGAAAAAGCTTATAATGCTGTTATGGTGGCGATTGAAAAAGGGATTGATTCAGCCATGAATTTATATAATTGCGGTAATGGAAATGATAATACTGATTAAAATCGGACTTGGTTTATTACTGGTTTTTTTGGGCATGGCTTTGGTATTTAAGCCTATTATTGTAAAACGAATCGTGCGTATTGTGAAAGAAATAATTTTAAACGAATCTTTTTTGTTAATTGAGCGCAGAAAGCTGGGTTTATTGTTTGTTCTTGTCGGTTTGCTTTTGTTTTATATGGGAATGAGCAGATTATAAAAACAGGGTCAGGGCCATCAGGTGTCATGAGTTATACGAAAGATTAAATTTCAAATTCCAAATAAATCCAAAATAAATTTCTGAATACGCGGCCGCGGATGTCCAATATGCAAAATTCAATAAGAAATAAAACGGTTCGCGGTGTTTGTAGCGTTTATATAAATATTGCCGGGCGGCGGATTTATGGATGAAACAAAAAATATTTTGATTTTTAAGTTTTAACAAACGGATTTATCATCATTGTCGGACATAAGGAAAAGCCATACAAGTTTGTCGGTGGATTGCATAATACTATTCCAATTCTTGCCTCGCTTTGGCAATTTTTTTAAAATAACATTTTTATTTTTTGATTTTTCGTACTTAGCGGTTATCTCTTTCCAATTCATCACTCCCCCCAATGTTCACACATACTATAGCAATTAAACAATGGAGTGAAAAGGGTCTTAATGCCCATATGTCAATAGGTATTATGAGAGAAGGTTTGTCAAGATTTGTTTGAGAGTAACGGTAGTTCTATTTTTTGGGAATTAATAAAAATGGGTTTTTTTATTCTTCCAAGCATGTCGCTGGTTTTGGATTTTCCCAATATGCCGTGATTATTTAAGTAGGCTTCTATATAGAGTTTTCTGGAAAGCAAGTCAGGCATTATCAGATTAGCGGTGTTCAAGGTGAATTTTACGGGAAATGACGGGTTTATTATTTTTTTTACGGCTATCGGAATATTCCCTTTGTTTTTTAAGACTATAAAAAGCATGGTATTGGGTTTTTTTTTATATTTTTCAGTCAGAAGAACCGTGCCTGAAATGTTGAATATTTTTTTTAAAGCGTGAGGATATAAAAAATCGGCGCAGAAATAGGAAATACCGGCAAAAATCATTAGGAACAGTAGCTTTTTCATAATGTTTCAAACACTGTCAAATTTTATAAAAAAAGAAGTCTTATTACAAAGAATTGATGAATTTTATTCTTTTAAGCGCCGGTGGATGGCTGTAATGGATAAATACTTTTAACGGATGCGGGTTTAAATTCGAAAGGTTTTCAACGGTAAGTTTTTTAAGAGCGTTTATCATTGCCGAAGGTTTTTGATATGTTTCAACGGCGTATCTGTCCGCTTCCTCCTCGTGTTTTCTTGACAGGTAATTTGAAAAAATCCCCAATATGAAATTTATGGGCGAATAAATAAAGCCAAAAAATATTATGCCGGCATAAACGGAAATATTATCCATTTTAAACGCTTTAAATAATTGGGCATTGTTTATAAACAGAGAAAGAATGAAGAGCATTAGTCCAAGGCTGAGGGCTGATATGCCCATGAATACAATCATGTGTTTCTTTTTATAATGACCCATTTCATGAGCGAGAACGGAAACAAGTTCTTGAGTTGTATGGTTTTGTATCAAAGTGTCATATAGAACTATTCTTCTGAATTTTCCAAAACCGGTGAAAAAAGCGTTTGTTTTTGAACTTCTTTTGGAGCCATCCATAACAAAAATTCCTTTCATTTTAAAATTATGAGTTTTCGCGTAGTTTTCAATTTCTTCTTTCAGTTTTCCTTGTTTAAGCGGCGTAAATTTATTAAATAACGGTAAAATTAAAATAGGGGATAAAAAAGCCAATAGAAATTGAGTCGCTATGATAAAAAGCCATACATACAGCCACGCGTTTTTATCAAGCGAGATGAAAATATAAAATATGGCCGCTAAAATCGGAGCGCCGATAAGTATTGTCAGCAGCCAATCTTTAAGAAAATCAAGGATGAATGTCGCGGGTTTCATCTTATTAAAGCCGTATTTTTTTTCAATAATGAAAGTGTCGTAAATATCAAATGGCAAATCAATTATATCCGTAAGAAATTTTAGAGCTAAAGAAAAAATCACGCCTGTCATTATTTCACCGCGGGCGAAATTTCTGGAAAACATGTCCACATAATTAAAGCCGCCGGTCAAAATAAATGTAATTGTAAAAGCCAGCATAAAAGATGAGGATATAAATTCAAATTCGGTGTTTTCTTTCAGGTATTCTTGAGATTTTTGATATTTTAAGCCGTTATAAAAATTTTTAAATTCGTCAGGAAGCAAAGGGTGTAAATTTTTGATGTTTAAATAGTCGGTGAAAATACTGAAAGCGTATTCTCCAAAAAGAAGAGCGATAATGATAAATAAATAAAAATCGGAACTCATAACGCATTAAATTTTACAAAATTGTCACATAAATGAAATGACTAAATATTAGAATTAACATTGAATTAGACAACAAGACAAATTCTCCCGAATCAGGCCCGCCTATGGCGGGATTACTCGGGAGCAAACTGAGTAGCGTAACATTAACTTAACAAGTATTCAATATTCCTTTTATTGACCATGAGGTTTTTGTGTATTAGACTTAAAGGAGAGGTTTTAGAGGAAGAAAATATGCCCGAATATAATGAAATGGAACAGCTTGTAGGCGATGTTACAAATATTGATACCGCCAGAATGACATTAAGATGGGCGCTTGAGCGCTTGAATAATGTCGAAAAAGAAAAAAACGAGCTTAAAGAGAATTTGCGCGTCGCGGAAGAATTAAAGAAAACGCTTGACGCTAAAATAGGCGGTCTTGAACAATCGCTTAACAGCCGTTTGAAAGTAATTGGGGATAAAGAAGCCTTTTATCACAAGCTTGAAGCCACCATGCAGCTTTTGGGAGAGGGGAAGCTCAATATAGAGCAGTTAATCAAAAAAGAAGCCAAGATTGATCAAATAAGAAAAGAATTTGAAAATGATTATCAGGATAAATTTGAAGAATTGGATAAACGGGAAAAATCTCTTGTAGAAAACTGGAATAAGCGGGTGCTTGATGTTGAAGAGCAATATGGAAAACGTTTAAGCGAAGCGCAAATCAAATATGATTCTCTTCGCCATAATTTAAACTCGGATTATCAAAGTCGAGTGGCGGTTTTAGAGCAATCTTTTAAAGATAGAGAGAAAAGCCAAAATGAAAGAATAGTCGGCCTTGAGAAGTTTATCAGGACAAATGAAGCATCAAACCAAGAGCGCAGAAAAGAGCTTGAACTTGAATTTTTAGGCAGAAAAAAAGAGCTTGAAGATACCTATGGCAAAACAAAATCAATGCTTGAGCAAAATTTTGAAGCAAGAATAGCGTCTGTTGATGTCGAGCATTATGACCAGATTGGTGCGCTTGAAAATTCATGGAATTGTGAAAGGCAAAGATTATTGAGGGAACAAAAAATTCGCGAAGAACAATTCGTTCAAACGCAGAAAAAAATGGAAATTCTTGAAAATCGATTGGCTTTGCAACAGGAAGAACATAACGCAAAAACTTTAAATGAGATTAACGGGCGAGAAAAGCGTTTTGAGGAAAAGATTCTCGAATTTGAAAAAGAAAGAAGTTCCATGAATGAATCAATGCAGAAGATTTTGGATGAATTTGCCGCTAAGGAAAAAGCATGGCTGCTTGAAAAAACCGGGATTGATAAAAAATTTACTCAAAAAGCGATTCAAATTGAAAATGAATCCAGAGAAAAATATGAGCAAATTGCCGGCGCCGAATTCAAAAAAATGCGGGAAGACGCGGTTAATTTCAAAGATTCTTTGAATAGGGCGTATAGCGAGCTTGGGGATAAAAAAAGCGATATTTCAAAATTAATGGCGGATAAATTAACTCTTGAGGGAAAATTAGCCGATGTCGTAGGCGATTTTAATAATAAAAACATAGAAAAAAAGATGCAATATGAGAATAATCTGGTTTCTTTAAAGCGCGAGGTTGAGCTTTTAAAAGGAGCTAAAAACGAGGATGAGAAAGTTATAAATCATCTGAACGGTAAAATTGAAAAATTGTCCGCGAATCTCAATGATGCTTTAAAAGAAGATAAGGCCAAGCTGTCGAATCTTGAAAATAAATATGAAGTGGAACTTAAAGAAGAGAGAGGAAAATTCTCGGCGGATATTGACAGCCTTAAAGAAGAATTGTCAAAAACCGTCAATGATAAATTGAAGATTGAAGAAAGTTTCGCGGGCGCGGCCAGAAATTTTAATAAGGAGAGCATAGATAATAAAATCAAATATGAAAATGAAGTTTCCGCTTTGATTTCGAATTCCAATACGGAGAAACTGGAAAGCGCCACTCAATATGAGAATAATCTGGTTTCTTTAAAGCGCGAGGTTGAACTTTTAAAAGGAGCGAAAAGCGAGGATGAGAAAGTTATAAATCATCTGAACGGCGAAATTGAAGAATTGTCGGAAGGTTTTAATGGCGCTTTGGAAGAAGCCCGGACGAATGCCGGCGATATTGAAAATAAATATAAAGCCGAATTTGCGAGCGAAAGAAGGAAATTATTGGAGGATGTTAATATTCTTAAGGAAGAATTGTCAAAAGCCGTTAATGATAAATTGAAGATTGAAGAAAGTTTCGCGAGTGCGGCCGGAGATTTCAATAAGGAGAGCATAGATAATAAGACTCGGTATGAAAATAAAATAACACTTTTAAATCGCGAGCTTGAACTTTTAAAAGGAGCTAAAAACGAGGATGAGAAAGTTATAAGTCATCTGAACGGCGAAATTAAAGAATTGTCCGTGAATTTTACCGGCG
>DAOWGR010000003.1 GCA_030637365.1 Elusimicrobiota bacterium | reverse complement strand
GAAACCGGTAGGATTATCATGCTTGATTCCATCATAATTATTTTCAAATGAATGAAATATATCCAATGCTATTTTTTCTTTTGAAGATGCCATCGCTCGCACAAAAGCACGCTCCATATGAGCATTTGAAGGAGCATCCCTTAAATTTATAAGAAGAATTTTTTTGCCGAAAAAACTATTTCTCAATTTAATAAGATTATTGAATGTGCTATTATTCATAAATAATGAAAAATTACATGCGTTATAGGTTTCAATAGCCTTTATAAGTTTTTTATTTTGATACATTATTTTCAACAGTTTTTAATTTATCAAAAGCTTCAAGATAACGACCAAGCGTGCCGTCCACTATTTCTTTCGGCAATTGGGGAGGCTCTGATTTTCCGTCCCAATCGCTTCCTTTAAGCCAATCGCGAACAAACTGCTTATCATAACTTTTGGGATTGGTTCCCGCCGCGTAAGAACTCTTATCCCAAAACCTTGAGGAATCGGGTGTTAAAACCTCGTCAATCAGCATAAGTTCATCGTTTAAAATTCCGAATTCAAATTTGGTGTCGGCAAGAAGCATGCCTCTCTTTTCAAGATATTGGGCCCCGAATTTATACAGAGCGATACTTTTATCTTTTATTTCATCGGCAAGCTTGGCTCCCAAAATGTTTCTCATTTCCTGGAAAGTTATATTTTCGTCATGCCCGACATCTGCCTTGGTGGTGGGCGTAAATATGGGTTCGGGCAATTTTTGCGCTTCTTTCAAACCGCTCGGAAGCTTAATTCCGCAAACACTTTGATTTTTCAAATACTCTTTCCAGCCGCTTCCCGTAATATATCCTCTTACTATGCATTCAAAATCAATTCTTTTGGCTTTTTTAACCAGCATTGAACGATCTTTGAAATAATCTTCATCAAAATCTGAGCCTATATATTTTCTTATTTCCTCAATATCATAAGCGATGAAATGATTTTTAACGATATGCTTCGTCTTCTCAAACCAGAACACGCTTATCCGGCTTAAGATTTCACCTTTACGGGGAATACCGGTAGGCAATACAAAATCAAAAGCGGACACTCTGTCTGAAGCAACCATTAAAAGATATTTATCTCCGACTTCATAAAGCTCTCTCACTTTGCCTTTATGCTTTAATTTTAAATTCATTTAATATTATCCTTTAGTAAATTTTTATACACGCCCGGCTCGGAATTTTCAATTAAAACCGCGTTAACATTTTTACTGAAAAACTCTTCGGATGAAACCCAGCCGATTATCCCGTAGCCATAACCCGCGTGACGCATGGCCCAAAGAGTCTCCAACAATAAAGCTCTGCCGATACCGGATTTTCTAAACTTCGGAGAAACTCCAAGCGGACCGAAAAAACCTTTGGCTGTGGCGTCATAGCAGGCAAAGCCAATAAGCTTTCCGTCTTTAACGGCCACAAAACATGAAACTGGATTATTTGAAAAAGCGGCGCCGCATTCGCTCCGCCATCCTTTGGAGAAATTATTTTCAACCCAATTGAGAATAATATGTTTTTCAGGCGCGAGAGCGCGTTTTATTTGAATTTGACTACGACTTAAATCTTTTAACAAGTCGGCATATTCGGGAAGGTCATAAAGCTTAACCAGCATATCGGACATAAATCAGACCCTATTTTCACGAATTTTTTTTAAGCAACTTTACTTTCTTCTTGCCACCACTCCCTGCTTAATACAATCAACTCTATTAAAAACATAAACGCTCAACGCGTTCTTCTTTCCGCCGCCTTAACCACATTTTCAATAAGACAAGCGAGAGTAACCGGCCCGACTCCGCCCGGAACGGGCGTAATGGAAAGCGCTTTATCTTTTACATCTTCAAAATCAATATCACCGCACATCTTGCCATTCTCGTCCATATTCGTTCCCACATCAATAAGCGCGCAATTTTCCCCTATCATATCGGCTTTTATCCAACGCGCCTTGCCCACGGCGCTTATGATTATATCTGAGTTTTTAAAAATGGACACAATGTCTTTTGTTTTTGAATGGCATAAAGTCACCGTGGCGTCCATGGAGGTAAGCATATGCGCGAGCGGCCTGCCCACTATGGAAGACCTTCCCGCGACCGCGATATTCGCTCCACTTATGTCCATGGAATATTTTTTAATCATTTTGATAACGGCAAGCGCCGTGCACGGAACAAAAAAATCTCCGCTTTCAATTTCAGCCATGCTTTTTGTAATAAATAATTTCCCCATACTTAAAGAAGATAAACCGTCAACATCTTTCAGAGCGCCGAACTTATCCCAAGTTTGAATATTTTCATAACCTGAAGGCAAAGGCCTCTCAATCATTATGGCGTCAATTGAAGAATCTCCTTCCATACGCTTAAGAAGCTCAAGAAAATAAGCATAGCCTTTCTCGGAGCCGGGATTTATTAAATCGGTTTTTATCCCAAGCCTCTCGCACACCTTTATTTTTCTTTTCACATAAACGGCCGAAGCGGAATCGTCATAGTAATTTATTATGGCAAGCGCCGGAGGTCTGTTAAGAGCGGCTTTAACTTTTTCTATTCCGCTTTCGAGAGAATTTAAAATTTCTTTTGAAAGAGTCCTGCCTTCAAGAAGCGTTTCCATACTCATATGATACAAAAAACGAAACTATGTTTCATCAGGTGTCGGGAACTATGTGAACGACCAAAAAACGAAACTATGTTTCATCAGGTGTCGGGAACTATGTGGACGACCAAAAAACGAAACTATGTTTCATCAGGTGTCGGGAACTATGTGGACGACCAAAAAACGAAACTATGTTT
>DAOWGR010000113.1 GCA_030637365.1 Elusimicrobiota bacterium | reverse complement strand
TTTATCAAGAACAGGTTATGGAGATAGCAAAGAGCATGGGCGGGTTTTCTCCGGGAGACGCCGATTATTTAAGAAAGGCGATGGGTAAGAAAATTTTTGAAGAAATGGAGAAATTCAAGCAGCAATTTTTGGACGGCGCCAAAAAAAGGGATGTTCCGCATAAAACGGCCAATAAGGTGTTTGAGCAAATGCTTCAATTCGCGGCATACGGTTTTAACAAGTCTCATTCGGTGGCATACGCTTTAATCGCTTATCAAACCGCTTATCTTAAAGCCAATTATCCGCTGGAATTTATGTCTTCTCTTTTAACAAGCGAAATAGGCCATAGCCCGATAGACGCGGATGATAAGGAAAATAAGCTTGTCACCTACATAGAAGAAGCCGAGCATATGAAGATAAAAGTTTTGGGGCCGGATGTAAATCATTCTTTTACGCGTTTTTCAATCGAGCATTATAAGGACGCGCAGTCCGCTATTCGTTTCGCGCTTAATGCGGTAAAAAATGTCGGCGAAGGCGTGGTTGAAATGCTTGTCAAGGAAAGAAAGGAAAACGGCAAATTCGCTTCTCTTGATAAGTTTATCGGCAGGCTTAATGACAGAAAGTTCACTAAAAGAGTGGGAGAATCTCTTGCCAAATCCGGGGCTTTTGACTGTTTCTCGGGCGAGGATATAAAGGAAGTTTTTCGCGCCAAAATATTAAACAATCTTGACGAGCTTTTTAGCGGCAAAGGAAAAGGCAAAAAAGAAGACGCGAATCAAAAGATGCTTTTTGGTTTTGAAGAGACTGAACGGAAGTTGTTTAAGGATGATAAAGTCGAGTCTTTAAGCGAGCATGTTCTTTTGAAAAATGAAAAGGAAGTTTTGGGTTTTTATATGTCCGGTCATCCCCTTACAAGCCTTAAAAGGCCGATGAGCATGGTTGTTTCTTCCCGCATAGCGCCCATTGTTAAAGGGGATTTGCCCGTCGCTTCCAAAGTTAAAGTGGCGGGAATGATACTGAATGTTAAAAAGTTTACGACAAAAAAAGGCTTGGCCATGGCCAAGTTTGAATTGGAAGATTTGTCCGATTCCATCAGTGTATGCGTGTTCCCCAGAACATATAAAAAATTCAATGAAATGCTTGTTGCCAATAAAATAGTCGCCGTCAGCGGAACGGTCAATGTTTCAAATTTCAGGGGAATAAACAGTTTTGAATTGTTTGCCGACGAGATAATGGACTTTGATAATGTTTTTCAAGAGTGGGGAAAGAATTTTATCATTTCATTTTCGGACGGAGTATTGCTGGATGAGAAAATGCTTTTGGATATTAAGCATGTCATCGCAAAACATAAAGGCGATTGTCCCGTGTTTTTTAAAGTAAATACCAGGGCGAACGCCAAATATATCGTTGAAACCAAGGAAAAAGTCGTACTGGATAATAATTTGTTTAAAGAAATTGAGAAATTATTGGGAGAGAAAACATGGCAGGTGGAAAGAAAATCTTAATAGCCGATGATGATCCCGATATAGTGGATCTTTTGGAAACATATTTTATCGGAAAAAAATATGAGGTTGTGGTTGTCATGAACGGCAAGGACGCTCTTAAAAAAGTGGAAAATGAAAAATTTGACATCATTCTTCTGGATGTCATGATGCCGTATATAGACGGTTATCATGTGGCTTATGAAATTTCTTCAAAACAAGAGAGTTCTTCGCCCAAAATAATTATTATGACGAGCCGGGATGTTTCCACCGAGAAAGGAATAGCCCTTTTAAGCGGCGCGGTGGAGGTTGTGCAGAAGCCGTTTAGCCTTAAAGATCTTCAGTCTAAGATAGACGCGGCGCTCGCTTAGATTGTAAGAGGCAAGAAGTCAGAAGCAAGAGACAAGAGGTGGGAATTTAGGGAAACTCTTTATAAATCTGATTTCTGATATCCGACCTCTTTAAAAGGTGTAAAGCGCTTTTTAAATATTCTAAAATACCATGTAATAGGAGAAATACAAATGAATACAGGCCTTAAAAAAACAGCGCGGTTTTTGCAAATAGCGTTAATCACGGTTTTGATGTGCCATAGCGCCGTATACGCCGAGAAACAAGAGGATAAGGATATTGTGGTTCCCGATACGAGTCTTATTGATATACCGACGGCGGGGATTTTGGATTATTACGGCTTTTTGATTAAAACCAGATTTTTTAATGAAGGCGGAGTCGTCGGAAGCCTTAATTTTGGAGTAATGGAAAGGCTTAATCTTGGAGCTTCAATGCATGTTGAGCAATTCATAGGTTCAAGTTCCGACATCAAGATGGTGCGTCCCGAGATTCAAGTTAAATTCAGATTTTTTGACGGAGGCTATTATACTCCCGCTTTGGCTTTGGGCTATAACGGGCAGGGGTGTTTCTATGATAAAAATCAGAAAAAATACATGGAAAAAGGAAGAGGGCTTTTTGTCGTGGGGTCCAAGGAATTCGGCATGCCCAATCTGGTTTTTCACGGCGGATTAAATGTGTCCGATTTTGACGATAATTATATTTTTGGATTTATCGGAATGAACTATACTTTGGAAGATCAGGTTTCTTTTATATTTGAATACGACAACTTTTTTCATTCAAATGATCCGTCCAGAGTCAATATCGGAACCAGATTTTACATAACTCCGTATTTTCAGCTTGATTTGGCTCTTAGAGAAGTCGGAAAAGACTCCTTTTTCTCAAATGGCGCCAAGAGAAAGTCCGAGAGAATAGTTCAAATGAGCTATGTAACCAGTTTTTAGGAGAAGAGTGATGTAGAAGTGATGAGTGGCAAGTGGCGAAAAAATTTATAATCACTTTTCACTAATCACTAATTGCAACAAGGAGATAAAATATGACAAAGAGAATAGGAATTTTAACCGGCGGAGGAGATTGTCCGGGGCTTAATCCCGCCATTAAAGGAGTCGTGTACGCGGCTGAAAAATTCGGTTATGAATGCGTCGGATTGGCGGAGGGGTGGAAAGGCTTAATCGAAGGCAAAACCATAAAGCTTAATAAAAAAATCTCCGAATATTTCACTGAACAAGGCGGAACTTATATAGGCACTTCAAGAACAAATCCCTACAAAATTGAAGGAGGCGTAAAAAAATGCCTTAAAAATTTTAAGAAATTAAAGCTTTCGGCATTGGTTGTCATCGGCGGGGAAGATACTTTGGGAGTCGCGACAAAACTTTATAAGGACTATAAGCTGCCGGTTGTCGGCGTGCCCAAGACCATGGATAATGATTTAAGCGTTACCGATTACACATTCGGTTTTGATACGGCCGTTACGGTGGCGGCTGACGCGGCTTTCAGGCTTAAGGATACGGGTAAAAGCCATAGGCGCATAATGGTGCTGGAAGTGATGGGCAGACACGCTGGCTGGGTGGCTTTATTTACGGCGATAACATCGGGAGCGGATTTTGTTTGCATTCCCGAGAAGAAAATTGATGTTCCAAAAATGATGAAAAAGCTTAAAGAGTCGTATAAAAGGAAAAAATTCGCTTTTGTGGTTACAAGCGAAGCGGCGGAGCTTGGCGGCTTGGGAAAAAACGGCAAAAAACAGGAACTTGATCAGTTTGGGCATGTCATACTCAAAGACAGGGGAATGGGCGCGCAAATAGCGTCCTTGATAGAAAAAAACAGCGGCATAGAAACAAGATTTGCCGTTATAGGCCATATTCAGAGAGGCGGAAGTCCGACCGTTTTTGACAGAATTCTTTCAATACGCGTGGGAATGCAAGCGGCCAGATTTGTTCATAATGGGAATTTTGGCAAGATGGCGGCTTTGATTGGAAATGAAATTAAGGGCGTTCCTTTGCATAAGGCGACAGGCAAATTAAAAACCGTGGATAAAAAATGGCGCGATATGATGGAAATACTGTTTTAGGATTAAGTTAAGAAGCCGGAAGCACCCTTAGGAATCTG
>DAOWGR010000187.1 GCA_030637365.1 Elusimicrobiota bacterium | reverse complement strand
CCTGACAATTTTTTTCTGTACATATTGATGGAGCTATAAATGTCTTATTGGAGACTATTAAGACTTACAATTTTTCAAAAAAGAAAACTTTGGTTTTGTATTGCGGCGGAATGGTTTGTTCTTTAAGCGGTAAGGCGGCAAAAATATTAACAGACAGGGGTTATAAAAATGTGCGTATCTTGATTGGCGGCTTGCCCGCATGGGAGCGTAGAGGTTTTTCGGTAATACCGCCCGCGCCGGATACAGCGATAATACAGGTAAAAACACTCATGATAGGGGACGTTGTTGAAATATTGAAATTTAATTAGATAAAATATTATTATGCCAAGACAAGCAAGAATAGATTTAGCGGGTGTTTGGTGTCATGTAATAGTGCGGCCATGAAAAAGGCAACTTGAACACCTGAAATATGCTTTGCCTTGTGGGTTTGTTCCTGATTGCTGATTATTCACTCTTTACGCTTTACTAATAAAGCCCATGCCGTAGTAGGACCTATTGTTTGTTACGAATCCCCAGTCTCTATCCCCGATTCCCGAATTTGCCTATGAAGCAAAAAGGTGTTAAATCATAAATAAATCTGAATGAATCTGTTCTTTGTTTCCTTTATAATTAATATATATAATAGATGGGTTAAAGGACACGGCATGATAGATTGGGATTGAAATTTTTTCATTTTATCTTGGTCTTGACCTTAGTCTTAATCTGCTGTTACAAGGAGAGTATAAATTGAGAAAAGGCTATAGAATAATTTTTCTTGCGGTTTTCGGTATTTCATTGCTCGCGGAAGTTCTGTTGTTTTTGTTTTCGCAGGTAAGCAATATAAACCTGATGCTTAAGGACGATTTTAGAATTGTTTTTGTTAAAAGCGAAAATACAAAGCTTTCTTTGGAGGATATAGAGGGCAATTTGGAAAAGCTTGAAGGTGTTAGGGAAGTTGTATATGTCGGCAGAAGTGAAAGGTTGCTGGAGCTTAATGCCGCGGACAGTGATTTCTCGGAAATTATAACGCTTCTTGGCAGAAATCCCATTCCGGACACCTTTGAGGTTATTTTGGATGAGGCGCTTTTGGGAGATTTGGAGTCTTGGATCGCCGTCGCGTGGAAAACGGAAGGCATTTCAGACATAAAGTATAAGCCTTTGGAGGCTTATGTTATTTTACATACTCTGTTTTACAGTCATTTTATTTTCATTTCTTTTGTCATAGTCATTATGGCTTTGATAACAATGTCTATCATGGTTTTGACATATAAATTAAGCGCGCAAAAAGTGCTAAAGAATATAAAAAGGGATGTTAAGTGGTTTTTTGCCGGTTCTTTGGGCTCTTTACTCGCGGTTTTTTCTTGTTACGCGATAGTGTATCCCATTAAATATTTAAGCCCTATTTGGTCATGGCCGAATCTTTTGTGGCATAGTTTGATTATATTTTTTGGCGGTTTTATGGGCTGGACTATTCATCAATGGAAAATTACGCATTAAATCAGCGCGACAGGCAACAGCGCGGCAGTGTGGCAGATAACATCAAGACTCTTTGGTTTTTGAAATAAGAAGTCGGAAAAAACAGAAAGAGCAATACGACAGTGAAATACTGACATGGAAGACAGTAAGCCAAGGAACAAAAAGAATGGAGAATACAGAATAGTGAATAAAAGCGGATTTAATATTTGGAAAAAATATTGGCTGAAGAGGTTTGTTGTTATTGTCGGTTTTTTAATTGTTCTGCAGGCTTTGTCGCCCGCGATTTACGCGGCAAGCAGCGTTAAAAAGCAAAAACGCAAGCTTACAAATATACAGAAGCAAATTGAATTAAAACAAAAAGAGCTTAAAAAGTATAAAAAAAAAGAAGACTTGGTAAAAAAAGACATAAGGAGCCTTAAGAAGAAAGAAAGAAAAGCGCTTTTAAAGCATAGAAAGCTGAATAAAAGACTTTCCGACACAAAGAAGAAAAGCAAAGTGGCAAATACAAAATACAGTTCATTGCGCGCGGCGTCTAAACAGTGGACCAAAGCGCTTAAAGACGAGTTCGTTTTTTATTTTTTTAATACGCGGACATCGTCGGCTTATTTCGGAAGAGAAGGTTTGCTGGCGGATATTGCCCTTAAGGCCGTAATGAGTGAAAAAGTTTTTCTTGTGGATAAAGCAAAGGGCACTTCTTTGAAAATGAAAAAGGGTATTTTAAAGCTTAAAAAAAAAGACAGCGAACTTAAGAGTAAAAGAAGAAGCGTCATTAAAGAGCGTCGTTCTCAGAATAAGCGGGTGGCCAGAAAAAGAACCGAATTAAACAAAGTGGAGAAAGAGCATAAGAGAAAACGCGAAGAAATTGAAAACCTTAAAAATGACGCGAAAAGTTTATTGTGGCTTATTAAAAAACTTGAAAGCCGATCTCCTTATAAAAAAAGAATGCCGGCAAACAAGAAGTATTTGTCAATAGAGAAGCATTCATTGTCATGGCCGGTTCAAGGCAAAATTATCAGTAAATTCGGCAGAGAAAATTTGCCGCGTCTTAAAACATGGATTGTGCGCGACGGCATAAAAATTGAAACTCAAATTGATAAAGCGGTTTTTCCGGTTAGGAGCGGAAATGTTATTTACGCGGGGCCTTTTAGAAGCTATGGCAATGTTGTCATATTGGATCATGAAGAAGGTTTTTTTACCATTTATGGTTTTCTTAAAAGTATAAGCGTTGAAAAAAATGAACCGGTAAACGCGAATACCGTTATAGGCAGGGCGGGTATTGATAAGCAGTCTTCTGTTAAGCGCAAAGGAGTTAATCGCGGAACCGTATATTTTGAAATTAGGGCGGGAACAAACGCGATTAATCCGGTTACATATTTGAGGCGCAAGTAAGTAAAATTCAGGATTTTCCGCCAATATTTTTTTGGCGGACCCGCCGATGTTTTAGTGGCGGGAGATTTGAGTTAATATTTCAACTTTGGAGAAGACAATGAAAAATATCAGGAAATTGGCGGTAATCGCAGTCATATCTTTATGTATAGGGATTATTTTTCCTTACGCGAATTACGCAATTGATAAGACCTATCAGCAGTTAAAAGTTCTTGTGGATGTGCTTGAAATTATAAGAGAGAACTATGTTGAAGAGATAGACGCTCAAAAATTGATTTATGGCGCGGCTCGCGGCATGGTAAAGCAATTGGATGATTTTTCACAATTTATGGAACCGGATATGTATAAGCGGGTTAAAAGCGATACGGAGGGTGAATTTGGCGGCATAGGGATAAGAGTTGATATAAGAGACGGATGGCTTACCGTGGTTACTCCGCTTCCCAAAACTCCGGCTTTTGAGGCGGGTTTGTATCCGGCGGATAAAATAATCAAAATTGAAGGGGAAACCACCAAGGATATTCTTTTGGAAGAGGCTGTTAAGCTTCTTAGGGGGGTTCCTGGAACCAAGGTTAACATTACCATCGCGAGAGATAATGAAGATAAAAGCAAGGAATGGATTACCAAAGATATAACGCTTACGAGAGCTCTTATTGTGATGGAAAACACAAAGTTTAAAATGCTTGATTCCAATATAGGGTATATTAAAATAATTGATTTTACCGGTCATGTTGTCAATGATGTTGAGAAAGATCTTAAAAAATTAAAAAAACTGGGAATGGAAGCGCTGATTATGGATTTGAGGTTTAATCCCGGCGGTCTTTTGATGGCGTCCGTGGATATTTCAAAATTATTTTTGGATTCCAATAAAATGATTGTATATACCAATGGGCGGAACAAACAGAATTATCAGGAATTCAGGGCAAATTCAAAGGCTGTTTACGGCAAATTGCCTTTGGTTATTCTTGTTAACGGGGCGTCGGCTTCCGCCAGTGAAATTGTGGCCGGAGCGATGCAGGATAATAAAAGAGCCGTTATTATAGGGGATACCACTTTTGGAAAGGCGAGCGTGCAGTCGATTATTCCTTTGGCTGATAAGTCCGCTTTAAGGCTTACAATAGCCAAATATTATACGCCGAGCGGCAAGTCGATACAAAGAGACGATAAGAATCATACCGGAGGAATAAAACCCGATATTGAGATAAAAGTCACAAGAGACATTCAAATAAAATTATTTAGGCAGAATGATGAATTCTTTTTTCCCGATGATTCCAAGAGCGCGGGAAAGAAGACTATAGTCGGTAAAGCAAAGGAAAAAGAAAAAAAACAAGCAATTAAAGAGAAAGACAAAAAGAAATTGATTAAAGACGAAATACTTGATAGAGCGCTTGAAATTCTTAAGGCGCGGGATATATTGGGGAATTTAGCGGTAAACAGTGAGAAGTAAAATAGTGACAAGTGAATAGTGGCGAGTGGTAAGAGGTTTTTTTTCTTTAAACTTGCAATAAGTTCATTTAGACTTTTACGGGGCAATGATTGTTAATGAGAATAATTGCGATTGAAACCACTTGCGATGAAACGGCTGCAAGTGTGATAGAAAATGGAGAAATTAAGTCGGATATTGTTTTTTCTCAAGTTTTACTGCACCGGAAATATTATGGCATTGTGCCGGAGCTTGCCAGTCGCGCTCATATGGAAAAAATTGCCGGAGTTATCGGCGCCGCTCTTAAGAAAAGCGGTGTTGAATATAAAAAGAACGGCAGAACTTTTTTTAAAAAAGTTGACGCGGTGGCTTTTTCAAGAGGTCCGGGTCTTCCGGGAGCTCTTTTGGTCGGAAGAGCCGCGGGGGAAACGCTTTCAAGATTTTTTAAATGCCGGTTTTTGGGAATTAATCATTTAGAGGGGCATGTTCTTTCTTATGAGTTTGAGAATTCCAAGATAAGCAGGAAGCTTAAATATCCGTTTATCGCCATGATTGTATCGGGAGGCCATACCGAGCTTTGGCGGGCGCGAGCTTTTGGAAAGTATAAATTACTTGGTAAAACCAGGGATGACGCGGCGGGAGAGGCTTTTGATAAAATCGCGAAATTACTTAAACTCGGTTATCCCGGCGGGCCGATTATTGACGCTTTGGCCGTTAAAGGGAAAGCGAATGCCGTTAAATTCCCAAGGCCGTATATGAGAGAAGGTCATGAGTTTTCGTTTAGCGGGCTTAAAACGGCGGTAGCGTACCATTTAAAAGACAATTACAGGCTTGATGAAAAGAACGGTTTTAAAATAACAAAGAGGGGAATTAACGATATATGCGCTTCTTTTCAAGAAGCGATTGTGGACACATTGGTGTATAAAGCCATAAACGCTTGCGAGAAGTTTAAGCTGAAAGAACTTGTTATAGGCGGAGGTGTGGCGGCAAATTCAAGATTTAGATTGAAAATGAATGAAGCGGGAGAATTAGCGGGCATAAATGTTTGTTTTGCCGATAAAAAATATTCGGGCGATAATGCCGCTATGATTGGTTTATGCGCTTGGCGCAAGTTGAATGCGGCCGGAAGATTTAAAAACAGTATTGAGATTAGTCCGAATCTGACAATCAGCGAGACAGTTCGACAGCGTGGCAGCAAGACAGTGAAACAAAACAAGAGAAAGCAGAAAATAGTAAGGAGTAAATAAAAGGAAAATATGAAATTTTGGGTGCTATCAGATATAGATTCCGCAAAATTTTCTTCTTTAAAAAGCATTATTTCCAAATTCGCTTTGGATTATCCGAACATAAAGGTTGAATTATCGGTTAAAACGAGAGAAACAATGTGGGAAAGCCTTTTCCTTCATCTTCGCGATCCGAAAAATCCAATTGCCGATTTAATTGAAATTCCGCACAGTTGGACGGATATATTGTCCAAGCTGGGAATGTTTTTGGAAATGGGAAAAGTGCTTGAAGGCGCCAATCTTAACAGATATCCGGATTTTTTGCGTAAAGGCTGCGGGCTTCAAAAGGACAATGTGTTTTTTTCTTTGCCGTGGTGGATGGAGCTTTATACCTTGCAATATCGCCTTGATATGGTAAAAAATATTTCATCGGATATGCCGTCAGAGCTTAAAAGTTGGCGCGGTTTTTTAGGTGTATGCGAGAAGATAAAAAAAGCCAATAGGAAAAAAGATTTTTTTGTTCTTGAGAACGCGAATCCTTCAGGCGCCATTTCGCTTTATGATGTGATAAGCTGCGTGTGGAATAGAGGCGGCAGTTTGTTTACGGAGGATATTAATAGAGCGGCCGTAAGCAAAAGGGAGTT
>DAOWGR010000150.1 GCA_030637365.1 Elusimicrobiota bacterium | reverse complement strand
ACCATACCAGACAAACCTTGACTTGTCAACCCCACCACCTCTTTTTTCATAATTTGGCATTTCTGCCGAATTAATTCGCTTTGCTAATTTGCTCCGCCTATGGCGGAGCATGATAAAAGAGGTGGTGGGGTCAAGCCCCCTCAATCACTTACCACCTTCCGTAAAAACAACAAATTTCCAGCAGCATCCAACTTCCGGTTTTTGGCCGCAATTACCCATTATCCGCTTAAGGATTACTCCAACCTATTTCCCGCATCCCGCCTTCTTCGCTTACAAAAGCCATATCCACCGCGGACCAATTCCCACAACCATCGTACGATGCCTTATAATAACTTCCGGAAATATTATTATCAGCGCAAAAAGTCGCATCCGTATCGCAACTGACGATACTAACATTCGCGTTCTCGCCATTTGCCGTAAATCCTTTGGCATAATCCACGGCTTCAGGAGAAACTTCTTGAACATCCTCGCCGGATCCGATGGTATTTCCGGCCGCGCCGGCCACATTGCCAAACATCTGATTTAAAAGCCCTTCCATTGGATTGGCCGCGTCTTTCAACTTTTTAAGCGCGGGAATTTTCGCCTCGGCCGCCTCATCCTTTTTGGGCGCGCCCACTTCCGGCACACTCAATGTTTTCTTATTATTCTCCTTTAAATTCAATACGCTTGGAGCAACTTCATCAAGCTCAACAGCCTTGCCTTTATACGACATATTGCCCTGAACCGCGCCACCGCCGATAAAACTTTTATCCCATTTGCTCCTTATGCCGAGAGCCGAATTTGTTTTATGCGTTTGGGCCAAAAGATTTCCGGTTTTGCGCATGGCTCCATAAGCTCCGGCGCCTGCCGATTTCTTTTTGGAAGCAAAACCGGTCTTGGTTATGTTTACATCTTTTTCCGCGTCGCTTTTGGAAAATTTTGATTTGACAAGAGAAGATTTGGAGCGCGCCCCTTTTCCGATCTCAAGGCCTCTGTTTTTTGAATACATCTTTGGAACGCGCGGACGACGACGATTAAAAGCTCCGCTTTTTATTCGCGAATTCGCGGAATATTTTTTATCCGCCGAAGCGGCGCTTTGCGCTTCATCAAAATCTTCACCCCCCACAAACTTAACGACGCTTTTCTCTCGGACATCTTCCCCGTCGGTAAATCCCAAATACTCAAAAAAAGGAAGCGCAGCTTTTTTAAAATTAAAGCTATAATGGAAATTGCTTTCTTTATCAAAGCTTTTCAAATCCTCGATTCCGGTGAAAATAAAAAAAACAGACGCTCCGCCGCCAAAGACAAGAAACAAAAGTCCGAAAATCAGCAATGCCTTTTTTTTATTTTTTTCCAAACGATCCATATTCTCCCCTTAGATTTCATCAAAAACAAAACCGGCAAATATCCGCACCTTAATCGCTTTAACTGCGGATAAAAGCTGAATTTGCCTTATAATAAAAGCATAGCAGAGGAAATGAAAAATATCAAGGCCCTGCCGGGTGTCGTGACACGGACTATGTCCATCAAAACGGCCAAGGCCCGCAGAAATCAAAAATTAGAAGTATGAATGTATGGAGGCGTAGAAACATAGAGGAATAGCAACTGCCGCGCTGCTTGTTCTTCCGAAGCCGCATCAGTGTTTTGACTGTTCCGTATTACTTATTGCCCAATTGCCTTGTTTCCTAATTGCCTTATGTTTTGTTACCGTACTATTTATCCAAAGTTTTATGCTTTGAAGCTATGAGCTTTGCCAATTTATCAATTTCGGACAAATCTTTATCCGTCGGCAGACCTTTAACCATAACGGGCGGCAAAATCTCGGCTTTTATATTGCATAAAAGCGCCGAAAGAACTTCGATGGTCTTTCCGCCCCAGCCATAAGAGCCTATAATGGAAATAAATTTAGTATTCGGCCTTAAAACATTGGCAAGATACGCGACATAAGCCGCCTTGGGATGCGGCGCGGCAAGAACGGTGGGAGTTCCGATAACCACAGTGGCGCAATCCACAAGCTCTTCGGCAACCTTGCCTATATCGGAATCTTCAACATTCGCGATTTCAACAGGAATATCTTTAACTCGCAAAGAATCCGCCAATCTGTTTACAAGAATTTCGGTGCTTCCATGCATGCTGACATAAGCTATTAAAACCCTGTTTTTAGGCTCCTTCAGTGTCCAGTCTTCATAAGCGTCAAGCACAAAATCAACGCACTTATGCACCGGCCCATGGCCAGGAGCTATCATGGAAATGGCAAGATCATCCAATTTTTTCAAATTTTCTTTCAGATTGTTTTTGAAAGGCAGCATTATTTCGGCGTAATAACGCTTTAAAGGCTCATATATTTTTTTGTCATCGGAAAACACATCGCCGGCGGCAAGATGCGAACCAAACAAATCGCAAGAGAATAAAATCTGGTCTTCCTTAAGATATGTGCACATTGTTTCAGGCCAATGCGCCCATGGAGTAAACACAAATTTAAGCGTTTTGCCTCCGATATCCAAAATCTCGCCATCTTTAACCACTTGAAATTTGTCTTCGGAAATATGCAAATGGTCTTTAAGCAGATCTTTGCATTTGGCATTCGCGATTATCTTGGCTTTTGGATATTTTTCCAAAACTTTTTCCAGCAAACCCGAATGGTCCTGCTCGGCATGATTGCACACTACATAGTCAATACTCTCAATATCTTTCAAATACTCCAGAAATATATTTTCTTTTTGTGGATCCGCCGTATCGATAAGAACGGTTTTCTCAAGTCCTTTCACTATATATGAATTATAACTCGTGCCGTTTGGCAATGGAATTAAAGCGTCAAATAATTTCCTGTTCCAATCCTGCGCGCATATACAAAAAACATTTTTCGCTATTTTAATCGGCATCATAAACTTCCCTCCTATTACTTCTGACTTCTGATTTCTTGCTTCATGGTTGCTATTCGGCTGCCAAGCTGTCTCTCTGCCGCGCTGCCGCGCTGTTTTTTATTTCTTCAAAAATATCCTTCGCGAATTGAGAAAGACTGGAATCTCTGGCGCCCATTACCAAAATAATATCGCCGGATTGAGCCAGCTTGGCGCATTTTGAGATTATACCTTTCCTTTCAGCGAAAAAAAACGCTTTTTTTCCTTTCTTGCTTATTTCATCCGTCAAATGTTTTGAAGATATATCTTTAACGGTCGTTCCCCCCGCGTAATAAATCTCCGGCATCAACAGAACATCTTTATCTCCGAGTTGCGCGGAAAAAACTTCAATTAAATCATCCTTTAAATATTTTGTCGGAGCAAAACCATGCGGCTGATATATGGCGATAATTTTACCCGCTTGCCCTTGAAGAATCTTTCTCGCAGCCTCAATAATGGCGGAAATTTTGGCCCGATTATGAGCGTAATCGTCAATGACCTTTATTTGATTTATTTCGCCGACCAGACTAAACCTGCGCTCAATGCCTGAATATTCGGACAAAGCCGCTGCCGAATCTTTAAGCGCCACGCCAAAATCTTCGCAAATTTTAGCCGCCGCCACTGCATTTTGAATATTGCATTCCCCCGGAATCGGCAATACAAACTGTTGCTTTTTTATTTTAAATTTTGAAGAAAAACCGAAATGCTTTTTATCTGAAGCGTTAAAACCGTCATCACTGCCGCCAAAAACCTCAGCGTTGGGAAAAACGCCCGCTTTAAGGCCCGAAGAATTAACATACAGTTTCTCGGTATTGGCCGCGAATTTTAAAAAAATTCTTTCAATCTCATCCTCATCTTTATGGTCTTTGGAGATATTTAAAATAATGCCCGAATACGGATGATAATGAACAATGGTCCCGTCGCTTTCATCAGCCTCCACAATCAAAATATCGGATTTTCCGCGCCAGGCATTGCCGATGAAACCTTTTTTCTTTATGCTTTCCAAAGCGGCGCCGGTAATAATGCCGGGGGATTTGCCGGCTTTTTCAAGAATTTCATATATCATTGCCGCCACCGTTGATTTTCCGCTTGTTCCGGCTACAGCTATCGTTTTAAATCTGTCAACATAATCGGCTAAAAATTCGGACCTGTGAATAACGGGAATATTAAGTTTTTTGGCTTTTAAAATATCGGGATTCTCTTTTTCAACAGCTGTTGAAACTATAAGAGCGTCCGCGCTTTGAAAGATGCCGCTTCCATCCTGCGGAAATATTTTAATGGAAAGTTTTTCAAGCTTATATTTTAAAGAAGAATTTCTATTATTGTCAAAATCCCGGTCAGAACCGCCGACTTCATGGCCTTCCATGGCGGCCATCTGCGACAAAGCGCTCATTCCGGCTCCGGCAATTCCGCTAAAATACATTTTCTTTGATTTGAAATTTTCTTTCTTCATAATTTAACCGTAAATACACCTCGGAGGTGTATTTGATTATAAAATTGTATGCTAAATTTTATAATATATTGGGGAGCGATTGCACAATGGAGCGAATTTATGGAATGTAAAAAAACCGAGAACATGAAATCCTGCGCTTGCACCTATGAGCCTTGCTCAAGAAAAGGCGTTTGTTGCGAATGTATAATTTACCATAAAAATCTTGGCGAATTGCCCGGCTGTTTTTTCAGCAAAGAAGCGGAACGCTCTTATGACAGAACTGTTGAAAAATTTATAGCCAACGCCAAAAACCGCTGGACAGCGGACGAATAGAAAGCAGATAGCAGTAAGCAGAGAGCAGACAGAATGCAAAATAAAAATGGAAATACGAAAATACGGAAAACAAATAAAGAAATCCATGAACAATTACCAAAAAACTGAACAATAAACAGACTTTCCTTATTTTCATGTAACCACCGTTTGTTTTCTCTTTTACATATCATCTTATTACCGTATCATCGTATCTACGCTGTTTACAAAATTCTGTACCATGGAGACTTAGAATGACAAATAAAACCGAAACAAAAAAAATTATTTCAACAAATGAAGCTCCCGCGGCAATAGGCCCTTATTCTCAGGCGACCGAGGCTCATAATCTCGTCTTTATATCGGGACAGCTTCCCATAAATCCGGCTACGGGAGAAATGCTTGAAGCGGACATAGAAAAACAAACAAGACAATGCCTTGTTAATATGGAAGCCATTTTAAAAGCGGCCGGCCTTGAGTTTTCAAATGTGCTCAAGACAACGGTCTTAATGGCTGACTTAAAACACTTCGCGAAAATGAACGCGGTCTATGCCGAATTTTTTAAGGAAAATCCCCCCGCGAGAGCCGCTTTTGAAGTTAAAGCCCTTCCAAAAGATTCTCTTGTGGAAATAGAAGCCGTGGCCGCGAAATAAAACCCTATGGCAATCAAGCATCCTCTTTTATCCGGCAAACATACGGGCATATTGCTTCCCTTATTTTCAATGCGTTCAAAGAAAGACTGGGGCATAGGCGATATAAGCGGCATGGAGTTATGGCTTGATTTTCTTTCATCGGCAAACCTGGATATATTGGAAATCCTGCCGATAAATGAAATGCCTCCGGGCGTAAATTGCCCTTATACCTCAATGAGCGCTTTCGCCATTGACCCGATATACATAGCCGTTGAGGATATAGAAGAGCTGAATGACGAAATAAAAAAAGAAATAAATTCAACCGATTTTAGAAATAAAATAAAAAAACTCAGAAATGCCAAAAGCATATTTTATGACGATATTAAAAAACTGAAATTTCCCGTTCTATGGAAAATTTATGAAAGTTTTCGCTCGCGCCATATATCAAACCATACGGCATTGGCAAAAAATTATTTTGACTTTACCGAGCAAAATAAATTCTGGCTTGATGATTACGCTCTGTTTAGAAAAATCAAAGATGACTATCCGTCCATGTCCTGGACCGATTGGCCGCACGGCCTTAAACACCGGGAAACCATACCCCTAAACGCCTTTAAAGAAAACCATCTCCTTCAGATTGATTTTTTTAAATATCTCCAATGGCTCTTGCACAGGCAATGGTCAAAAGCCAAACAAAAAGCTGAGAAATTAAACATCAAATTATTCGGCGATTTGCCTTTTATGGTCAATCAAGACAGCGCGGATGTCTGGTCCCGGCAAAATGAATTTGACATCAGCGCGTCCATAGGCGCTCCGCCCGACGCTTTCAGCAAAACCGGGCAAAAATGGGGCCTGCCCGCCTATCGCTGGCATGAAGTGGAAAAAAACAATTTTGATTGGTGGCGGACTAAAGTAAAAAAGGCGGAAGACTTTTATCATATTTACCGCTTGGACCATATGGTGGGATTTTTCAGAACATGGATAGTTCCCCATGATGAAAAATTCAAGCCTTATTTTGACATAGAAAACGAAATGGAACAAAGACAGCGCGGAAAAAGATTTTTGGAAGCGGTGCTAAAAGCGTCTTCATGCCTGCCGGCCGCCGAAGATTTGGGATTGATTCCAAACTATGTCGATGAAGTATTGAGCGAGCTTAATGTGCCCGGCTACAAAGTTATGCGCTGGCAAAAGACCAAAAATCAAGCCGCGTATATTGAGCCCGAACATTATGACAAAATTTCTCTCGCCACCACTTCAACGCATGACAATGAAACGCTTAAAGAATGGTGGAATTGTGTGGATCCGAGAGAAAAGAAACTTTTCTGGCGCATGATCAGAGGCTATGACGAAAACCCTCCGGTCTTTAAAAAAGCGCATATTGAAATAATTAAAAAAATTTTAAAAGCCGGTTCAGCGATAGTCATACTGCCATTGCAGGATATACTTGGAACGGACGAAAGAGTAAACACCCCCAATACCATGGGCGCGCATAATTGGAGCTATAGATTTCCCGTTGATATTGAGGATCTGGAGAAAAACAAGAAAATTTCCGAGAAAATACATACCTTGAAATGTTTGATAGAAGAGGAAAGACTGACAAAGCAGACGCAAGAAGTCAGAAGCAAGAGGCAAGATTTATAAGGTGCTCCTCCATACTTCTGAATTTCCACATAAAAAAGGCTATTTCCTTTTTATGTTTTACTTGTTGTAAAAGGAAGGAACGCGTAAAATGAAAACTTTAAAATCATCCGTTTTTAATTTGATGGCGATTATCATTCTGGCATCCGTTTTTACCGGCTGTTCTTTAAATAAAATCGCCGTCAATAAAACATCCAAATTGATAGATAAAGGCTTGCCCTCCTTTTACCGCGAAAAAAACCCGAAATTTGCCGCGCAGGCTTTGCCCGCGAACCTGAAACTTATGGAAATTTTGCTTGAAACCACTCCTAAAAACACCCTTCTGCTTAAAAATCTGGCTCAGGGCTATTGCGGATATTCTTTTATGTTTGAAGAGGATGAGGATACATCACTCGCTTCAGGACTTTATTTAAAGGGCATGGATTTCGCTTTTAGAGCTCTTGAAAAAAAACATCTCGTTTCGGACTTGAAAATTGACGCGGCCAAAATTAAAACCAAAGATGTTCCCGAAGTCTTCTGGTATGTTTTTTGTAAAACTTCCTGGATAAATTTAAACCGGGATAATCCCGACGCCATAGCCGAACTGCCATCAATAATCCCGCTGGCAAAAAGAATAGAGGAATTAAATCCGTCGTATTACTATAACGGCATATATTCCATTTTCGGCGCTTATCACATAATAAGACCGCGAATGTTTGGCGGCAATCCGGAAAAATCAAAAGAATATTTCATTAAGGCCCTGCATGGCGAAGGCGAACAATTTCTGCTCAATAAATTCATCTATGCCAAACTCTACGCGACAGCCACGCTTGATGAAGAACTTTTTGACAAACTCATACAAGAAATATTAAACGCGCCTGAAAGCCCGGATGCTGAAACACATCTCGCCAATGAAACAGCCAAAGAAAAAGCCTCGAAACTGAAGGAGAAAAGAAATGAATTATTCTAACAACAGCGTGACAGCGCGGCAGCGCGACAGCGCGGCAGTACAACCGGCAAAAAGAAAAACTTTGGTTTTTTTCTCTCTGGTTTTTGCGGGAATGTTTTTATTAAACGGCATGGGAAATGCCGCCACCACGATAAAATTCGCGACGCTCGCTCCCGAAGGGACATCCTGGCTGAAAACAATGCGGGAATTTTTTAAAGATGTAAGCGCGAAAACTGAAAATAGAATTAAATTTAAAGTCTATCCAGGAGGCATAGCGGGAGATGAAAAAGATGTAATCAGAAAAATAAGAATAGGGCAATTGCATTCGGGCGCTTTTACCGGCGTCGGCATAGGAATAATCGCTCCGCCGATAAGAATTCTGGATATGCCTTTTCTTTTTAGAAACGCGAGTGAAGTTGATTTCGTGCTGAATAAATTTGATAAAAAATTCAGGCAAACTTTTGAAAAAAAGGGATATGTGCTGCTCGGCTGGTCGGAAGTGGGCGCGATAAATATCATGGCCAATACTCCGATTAGAAAGCCGGAAGATTTATCAAATGTTAAAATGTGGCTGTGGGAAGGCGACCCCGTGGCAAACGCCACTTTTAAAGCGATGAAAATAAATCCGATACCGCTTTCCATCACCGATGTTATGACTTCGCTTGAAACCGGCATGATAAACGGAATTTACGCCTCTCCTTTGTCGGCGATAGCTTTGCAGTGGTTTACCAAAATGAAATACGCCTTGTCTCTGCCCATAACAAACGCTTCGGGCGCCGTGCTTATCAGCAAAAGAGCGTTTAACAAGCTGTCTGAAAAAGACAAAGAAATTATGCTTAAAGCCGGAAAAAAATATTTCAGAAAACTGACTCTTTTAAGCAGACAAGACAATGAAAAATCCATCAGCACTCTAAAAAAACATAAAATAATTTTCACCGATCCCCAGTCAAAAGAAACCGTTAAAATATTTGAAAACATGGGCAAAGAAGCGAGAAATTCTCTGGCGGGGAAATTATACTCGGTGGATTTAATGAAGGAAGTTGAAGACACGATTAAAGAATTTAGAAAATCGCAAAAAAAGCGAAAGCTTCGCAAAACCGCAAAAAACGACAAAAACACAAAAGTAGGTAAATAAGGAATTCTCTATAAATCTGCGCTCTTTGCGAGTATTCTGCGGTATCCGCGAATTATGAACCACTTATTAAGACTTGAAAAATTTATAGTAAAAGCCGAAAAGCTCCTTGTTATAGCTCTAGTCTTTTTTATGGTGACCTTGTCATTTCTTCAAGTGGTTTTAAGGCTTTTCTTTAACTACGGCATAGTCTGGCTGGATCCCGTTCTAAGACATATGGTTTTATGGAGCGGTTTTATAGGCGCCATCTTGGCCTCAAGATATTCCAAACACTTCGCTCTGGATATAGCGTTCAAAATACATTCCGAAAAACTCCGCAAACTATCAATGATAGTGGCAAATAAATTTACTCTCGTCATAAGTCTTCTTCTTTTTTACGCCGCCTATAAATTTATCAGAGATGAAGCTATGGCCGAGTCCATCGCTTTTTACGCTGGAAAATTTGAAATAAAAACCGCTATCGCAGAAATTATAGTGCCGATAACTTTCTTCCTCATGGCATTTCATACATTCATCAATTCATTCAGGAATGAAGAAGCGGAGAAAAAAGAAGAATGATAACTGGCATCTTAATTTGCTTGGCTCTTCTCCTTTTCGCTCTTTTGGGCGCGCCCATTTTCTCTTTGGTGGGAGCGGGAGCGCTTTATCTTTTCTGGCAGGTGGATATTGATTCGTCCGCCGTCATTATTGAAATGATGCGCCTTACAAGTCTGCCCGCTTTAATTGCCATTCCCCTTTTCACTTTTTCAGGCTATGTTCTGGCCGAAAGCAAAGCTCCTCAAAGACTCTTAAATATAGCGCAGTCTTTATTCGGTTTCTTGCCCGGCGGTATTGCCATAGTTTCACTCCTGTCGGCGGCTATTTTTACGGCTTTTACCGGAGCATCGGGCGTTACCATTATAGCCTTGGGCGGACTCTTGTATCCCATGCTTATGAAAGAAGGCTATAAGGAAAAATTCACGCTCGGCCTTATAACAACCACCGGAAGCCTGGGGCTTTTATTTCCGCCAAGTTTGCCGATAATCCTTTATGGCTTAGTGGCCAAAATAAGCATAGGCGATCTTTTTAAAGCGGCTTTTATCCCGGGAGTATTTATCATTGTCGTGCTTTCAATATACGCAATAATAATAGCGCGAAAAGCCAATATGCCGCGGCGAAAATTTTCTTTCGAAAAAATCAAAACCTCCACGAGAGACGCCATATGGGAAATTCCTCTGCCGATTATAATAATAGGCGGAATTTACAAAGGCTTTTTCACTGCAAGCGAAGCATCTTCAATAATGGCTTTTTATGTCATACTGGTGGAAGTTTTCATATATAAAGATTTGAATTTATTCAAGGATATTCCCAGAATTGCGGTTAAGAGCATGCTCTTGGTGGGCGCCATTTTCATTATGCTCGGCATGGCGCTCGGCTTTACCAATTATATGATAGACGCGCAATTGCCCGATAAAATTTTCGCCTGGCTGCATTCTTTTATTGAAAGCAAAATTTTCTTCCTGATTATATTGAATATCTTTTTGCTCGCCATTAATATGATAGAGATTTTCTCGGCCATAGTGATAGTGGTGCCCATAATAGTTCCCATCGCCCTGCAATACGGCGTTGACCCCATTCATCTTGGAATAATATTTTTGGTGAATCTTGAGATAGGCTATATGACGCCGCCGCTCGGTCTTAATCTTTTTCTTTCAAGTTCGCGTTTTAATAAAAAGGTTACCACAATTTACAGAGCCGCCGGGATTTTCTGGCTGATACAAATCGGAATACTGATTCTGATAACCTATTTCCCCAAACTGTTTTTTATAATCTAAGAAAACGAAAAACGGAGCCTGCCGTTAAAGAAACAGCCGCTCGCCAAACAATAAGCGCGTCAATTTTCAATACTCCCTTAAAAAAAAATCAAGATAGCAAAAAGGCGGACGCCCTTTGTCGTTAATGGAAAAAGTTTCAGTCTAAAAATTCCGGACTTTGAAAGTTTCAGTTATGCGATTAAAAGTTTTCAAATGCTTTGGAAAATCAGATTTCAAAGCGTAATAATGCAAAACATAAAAACCGTCTTTGCCGGGCAAAACAAAAAGAGATTCTTTTATCGCGGCGGTTTCTTCGGATTTGCCGTTTAAATCAAGATAACGCCGAGATTCCCGCCCTATATAAAAAGCTTTCCTGCCGGCGACCGTGATTTTTTTGACCGGAGCGTATTTATCCGTTTTAATCAGACTTTTGGAATTGGCTTCCATGAAGTCCTTATAATCGTCAAATTTTCCGCCATTGCCCGAATAGCTGAGATATATTATGGTGGGAACCTTTTTTCCCGCAGGCCCCAGCAATTCAATCAGAAACTTTTCACGCGCCATATCATTCTCGCAAATCTCCTTCAAAAGCATGGCGTCATAATCATCCAATTCTTCACTCTTCAGTTTCTCGCAATCGCTTCCTTTTCTCTTTGTGATTTTCTTTCTCCAATCGGAAGGGAGCCAGCAAGAAAAATAGGGATTATCCTTGTCGGCGTCCTTGGATTTCATCGCTGCCCGCGCGCTCTCCTCTCCTTTCTCCGCGTCAATGCCCGATTTATTGTTTGAATTTGAATCGGCTTTGGCGCAAGCGCAAGAAACGACCATTATCAGCATTAGAAATATTTTCATCATTTCGTTTTCCTATAATAACGGAGGAACCTTGGTATCGGCTAAGGTTTTTCTTTTTAAAAGCTTAAGCAATAAAAACTCGCGCCGTCTATCCACCTCATAATGCGCGTCATAAGCGCTGCCGTTTGAAAGATCTTCTTTTATTTTCACAAGAACTTCGGTTTTTATATCTCGCGCGGACACAGCCAATTGACTTGCCGACATGCGCGCTATTTTCTCACTGTCCGATTTTATGTATTTAATCTCGCTGAGAGCTTCCCGGCTAAGCGATTGCCGCCTTTTAAGCTCAAGATTTATAGCATACAATATTTGAGAAGACGTGGCTTGACCGGACAACAAATCATTATGGTAAAGATTGCGGACCGTGCCGCGAAATTCCTCCGTATCGTTTTGCTCATAACTTTGAGCAAGCTCCAAGCGCTTTCGGGCATAAGGCGAAAAATCGCTCATACCCGTAAATATGGCCTTAAAATCCTTGTCTTTCTTTAATTTTTCCGAGATATACAAAGCCTCAAGCGAAGCCGCCGACACCTCATCTTCCTGAGTCAGAGGCTTATATTTTTTTAACTTCTTGGCCCACGCGTCATGCTTTTGAATTCCCGTCTGATGCACAAAAGCCGGGGAAAGAAATTTGGCGATTTCATCCATCTGCGCCTT
>DAOWGR010000136.1 GCA_030637365.1 Elusimicrobiota bacterium | reverse complement strand
GAAACATCTTTTTTTAATTTTTTAAGATTTGAAAAACTTTTTCTAAATCCGAAAGAATTTTTTACTTGTTGTATAAAATCATAATCATATTTGAAGTCGTGAACGATATCAAAACGGATATTATCCTCTTTTTTAAAGGATTTTAAAAAAGCCTGTTCAAAGTGCAGATTTTCGGGGCATTCGGCAAGGTTTATAAAAAGGGTTTTCATGGCGATTTTGAAGCTGTTTTACGGAGCCTTACGATAGTATATAAAAAAGATACGCGCGAAAACAGACTGATAAAACCGTTTATATAGTTTAACTAAAAGGGAGATTTTTTATAAGGTTTCAATTCTTTTACGCCGTAAATGTCAGCGTAAAATTTCCATATTCCGCCGCAAAAATCATTTACCGCGCAATTAACGCATTTTGGCGATTTAATCTTGTTTTCTTTATTGAATATCTCACTGAAGAAAGGGATTTTGTTCGTTACGGATGTGTTGCAGGTAATGGTTTCCATATCGTCTTCCCGGTGGGTTCTTTTCAGAAGATGCTCAATTCCTTTCATCAAACAGGGCGGGATTATGCCGCAACCGCTTAACCTTGCTTCGGTATTGTTTTTCTCCAGAATTTCAACCGCTTTTTTTAAATAGGGCCTGACGGGAAGAAGCTTCGGATATATCTCCTTAAGAGCCGCGGATTTATCCGCGACGGGGAATATATAAGAGAATGTGATATCGTCTACGGCCGGGAATTTTTTCAAAATAAACTTGGCAAAATTCGGCAGATCTTTATAATTTTGAGAAGTTATAACATGATATATCGACACGGTAAAACCGCATTTCAAGATATTTTCTATGCCTTTTAAAGTTTTATGAAAAGTATTTTTGGAAGAGGTTAAATAATCGGAAACCTCTTCTTTATGGGAGTGAAGCGATACGCTGAAATCCGCTTTTATTTTCTTATGCGCGTCATACGCTTTTATTTTATTTAAAATTTTTGAATCCGAAAGCAATACCGCGTTTGTCAGGATATCGACTTCTTCGAAACCGCATTTTATGGCAAAAGCTATAAACTTCGGCAAATCCTTCATTAGAGTGGGCTCTCCCCCGTCAAAAGAGATATAATCAAAGCCTTCTTTTCTTTTTTTAAATATTGTTCTTAAAATCTCCTCGGATGAGAAGCGGGATTTTGCCCCCGGCGGAGCATGGCCCTTGGCGCAAAAAAGACAATCTTCATTGCAGTCCCATAAAAGAGAAAAATAAAATTTTTTCATAAAATTATCCGCCGGTTTTTATCCTATTTAAAGAAAGAACTTATTGTTTTTGAGGCGGCAAGTTTTTTAAGCGTAATAATACGGATTTTGTTTGAGCTTATTGATTTGGCCAGCGAATCGTCGCAAGGGCAAATTAATGCTTTGATACCTTGTTTTGACGCCGGTATTTCTCCGGAAAAAGCCTCAAGACCTTTGATATGCGAAATGGAAGGAGTAGCCGTAAACTTACATTCCAAGGCATGGAATTTTCCGCCGTGTTCAATGATAAAATCCACTTCATCGTTTGCGACAGTGCGCCAATAATAAACCGCCGGTTTTTCCCCTGAATTGGCGAATAAACGAAACAGCTCCCCCGCCACAAGATTTTCAAATAAATGACCTGATTGATGACCGTCTAATAATTGTTCTATCTCTGAAAATCCAAGGATATTTATCAGAGTTCCCGTATCAGCGAAATAGATTTTCGGAGCGTGTATAAGCCGTTTTTTAAATTTCAAATAAAATGGCGGTAATGTAATGGTTTGATAGCTGGCATTAAGCACAGACAACCAATTTTTTACCGAATTGACCGCTATCCCCGTTTCTGTTGAAATTGACGACATATTCAACAGTCCTCCGGACTGGCCGGCCAATACTCTGATAAATTGATTGAAAGTATTTAAATCTCCAATTTTCAGTATTTGCCGCACATCCCTTTCTATATAGGTGGACAAATAGGCATTATGCCACGCGCGAGAGTTTAGAACTTTCCTGCGGTGGAGTTCGGGATAACTGCCGCAAAGCATCCACTCAGCCGCTGATTCATGATTTTTCACGCTTCGGATGCGGTTGCCGGGATTTTCGGATAAAGCAAGCGGATAAAGTTCAAGTATGGCGGTTCTTCCGGCCAGTGATTGCGATACGCCTTGCATTAAGAGAAAATTCTGCGAGCCTGTAAGGATAAACTGTCCCATGGCGTCGCGATTATTATCAATCATTTCCTTGATATAATTCAGGATTTCGGGCGCGTATTGTATTTCATCTATTATAATGGGCGGCTTATTTCTTTCAAGAAATCCTCTCGGATCCCGCGCGGCAAACGCTCTGATATCCGGTGTTTCAAGCGATATATATCTGTGTGATTTTCCCAAAACCGTTTTTACAAGCGAAGTTTTACCGGATTGTCGCGGCCCCGTGATGACTGTGGCGGGGAATTGTTTCAGGGACGCTTTTAGCACGGATTCAAGATTTCTGTGAAAATAATTAATCATGTCTAAATGTTAGATAATTTGCAAAGTAAATGCAAATTGTCATAAAAATAAGTATTAATATAAATAGTGTTTGGCGAGTTTTCTTGTAATATGTTCATTGGCGTAAAACTGGCAATTTTCATTGCAGTTCCATAAAAGAAAAATAAAATTTTTTCATGCCTTCTTTTCTTATTATAACAAATGAAATTAGAAGCAAGAGGCCGGAAGCAAGAAATGACTGCCGTTCTTTGAAAAAAGTTTTTATCCCTCTTAAATGACAACATTTTTATGCTAATATTTAATTGGAACTTAGCCATGAACAGGATAAAATCTCATATGATTCTTCCCGTTAAAACGGGTGAAAAAATCAAATTCTCATTTGACGGCAAACCTTTTTACGCTTATAAAGGCGAAATTATATCAAGCGCCTTATTTGCCAACGGAATAAAAATATTCAGCCATCATCATAAAGACAAAAGCCCTCAGGGGATATTTTGCGCCAACGGGCAATGTTCCCAATGCGCCGTTATAGCTGACGGTTTGGCGGTGAAAGCTTGTGTAACCGAAATAAAAGACGGAATGCGGATAGAAACGCTTAAGGGCTTGCCGGAAATTCCGGAGTTAAAAGAAGAGGGAAAGTTCGGTGAAGTTGAAGAGATTGAAACGGATGTTCTCATTATCGGCGGCGGGCCGAGCGGGCTTAGCGCCGCGGCGGAACTCGGCAAATTGAATGTCTCAACTCTTATCATAGACGATAAGCATAAGCTCGGCGGCAAGCTTATTCTTCAAACGCATAAATTTTTCGGTTCCGTTGAAGACTGTTTTGCCGGAACAAGAGGCATAGATATAGCGGATAAGCTTGAAGAGAGGGTAAGAACTTATCCGGCGGTAAAGATATGGCTTAATTGCGAATGTTTGGGCGTTTTTTCAGATAAAAAAATCGGCGTGCTTTATAACGGAAAATATTTTTTAATAAAACCAAAAACTCTGATTGTGGCCGCGGGCGCCAGGGAAAAATCTTTGCCTTTCATCGGCAATGATCTTCCCGGAGTTTACGGGGCGGGAGCCTTTCAAACTCTTGTTAACAGAGATTTGATAAAACCTTCCCAAAAACTTTTTATTCTCGGAGCGGGAAATGTCGGTTTGATAGCGGCTTATCACGCCCTTCAGGCGGGCATTGAAGTTGTGGGTATTGCCGAGGCAATGAGCGAGGCGGGCGGTTATAAAGTCCATTTGGATAAAATTAAAAGGCTGGGCGTTCCGGTTTATACTTCACATACCGTTTTGGCCTCGAAAGGGAAAAAAGAACTTGAAAGCGTCGTTTTAACGCAAGTTGATAAAAGGTTTAATCCTATCGGCGGCAGTGAAAAAACATTTAAAGCCGATACTCTTCTTGTCGCGGTGGGGCTTAATTCCGTGAATGAATTTTATAAGCAGGCCGAAAGGGCTAAAATGAAAGTTTTTATTTGCGGAGACGCTCAGGAAATAGCGGAAGCGTCGGCGGCCATGTTCAGCGGAAAAATCGCCGCCCATAAAGTTCTTAAAAGCTTGGGAATAATGAGAGAGGATGTGCCGAAATTTTGGGCGGAAAAATTGAATGTTTTGAAATCAAAACCGGGAAAAATATATCCCAATAAAAAGAATCACGAAAAAAACGATGTTTATCCCGTTATTCGCTGCAGTCAGGAAATTCCCTGCAATCCCTGTGTTACGGTATGTCCGAAAAAGTCCATTAAATTATCCGGGCCGTCCATAATAAAAAACCCCGAATTTGACGGAGAATGCGCGGGTTGTCTTAAATGCCTTCTTATTTGTCCGGGTCTTGCCATTACGATTGTGGATAAGAGGAAAGATAAAGATAATCCCCTTGTATATCTTCCTTTTGAAATTGAAAGAGACAAAATTAAAAAAGGCGATCGGGTTAATATTGCGGATGAAAACGGAAAAACATTGGGTTTGGCTCAAGTTGCCCATATAAAAGATTTTAGCGCTGAAAACACGATAGTCATTGGCGTGAAGGTTCCCGCGACGATGGCGGATATCGCGGCATCGGTAAAACTTTATAATGCCGAAGCGCCGCGAAAAACGCATGGGCTGAAAGATGAGATAAAAGATTCGGCCATTGTTTGCCGGTGCGAGAAAGTTACGGCCGGGGAAATAAAAAAAGTTTTGAGAGCGGGCGTGAGAGATATGAATCGCTTAAAAGCCATAACCAGAGCGGGCATGGGCGCCTGCGGCGGAAAGACCTGTTCCTCAATTATAATGGCCATTGTCAGAAGCGAAGGGATAAACCCCGAAGAGATAAAAGATTTTACTCAAAGGCCGCTTTTTATTGAAGCGTCTTTCGGTTCATTGTGCAATTATAAAACCGCTGATAAATCATCGGGCAATGGCGGTTGGAGCGATTTTTAACAATATGAATTCTTATGACATCATAATAATCGGCGCCGGCAGCGTGGGGACCCCGCTCGCGATGTTTCTTGCCGAAAAAAAGAAAAAAGTTTTGATTGTTGATTCGGAATCTTCCGCCGGACAAGGCCAAAACAAAGCGGCCATAGGAGGCATAAGGGCGACGCATTCCGATATTTCAAAAATAAAAATAAGCCTTGAAAGCATTAAGATTTTTTCAAATTGGAAAAAGAAAACCGGCATTGATATTGGCTGGATGAAAAACGGCTATTGTTTTCCCGTTTACAATGAAAGTGACGAGAGAATGCTTAAAGAGATGCTTAAGGTTCAACAATCCCACGGTCTTAATATAAAATGGATAGACAAAAAAGAAGTGGTGAAACTCGCTCCCGGCATAAATGAAAAAAACTTGCGCGGCGGAACTTTTTCCCCGGATGACGGAAGCGCTTCTCCTCTTCTCGCTCTTAACGCTTTTTATGAATATGCTTTAAAATCGGGAGCGGAATTTAATTTTAATGAAAATGTTGTTTCCATTTTAAAAGACAAAAGCATTGTCAAAGGCGTATTAACGGATAAGGGAAAGTATTTTGCGCCTATTGTCGTTAACGCGGCGGGAGCTTATGCCGGAGAGATTTCAAAAACTGTTGATATTGATATTCCCGTGAGGCCGGATTGTCATGAGGCCGGAATAACGGAGCCGGTTCAAACAGGCATAAAGCCGATGATTGTGGATATAATGCCTGGCTTAAAATCAAAAAATTATTATTTTTATTCCAATAGCGAAAATCAAATAATTTTTTGTCTGACTCCTTCCCCAACAATATGGGGAGGTGACAGGGATTCAACATCCCGATTTTTGCCGGAAATTTCAAAACGAATGATTCAATTGATTCCAAAACTTTCAAATATTAAAGTAAGGCGCGTGTGGCGCGGGCTTTATCCCATGACTCCCGACGGTTTTCCCATTGTGGATTTTCCCAAGCAATTAAAAGGATATGTTTTGGCCGCCGGCATGTGCGGGCAGGGTTTTATGCTCGGACCGGGATTGGGACTGACTCTTTCAAATATTATTACCGGAAACGCGGCGGCGGCAAGCAGAAAACGGATAAAAGGTTTTGAGTTAAATCGCAAATTTGAAGGCCAGGAAAAACTTAAATAAATCGGATATGATTGATAAAAACCCATACGCTCTTGTCAGCAAAGAACCGGAACTTCTGGGTAAAATAAAGGTTCTCAAGAAAAAAGTATTTGAAAAGGAAAAAGCTTTATTTGCCGCTCTTGAAGCGTTTGTTTCCCTTCAGACGCGAATAAAAGATTTCTATTCAAAAGTGTATTTGTCGAGGCTTGGAAAATACATAAAAAAAATTGAAGAGCTTAAGGAAAAAATGCTCGGTAAATCTCCGAAAACAATGGAAAAACTTTCAGTGTTTTCTTTAACGAAAGAACTTGAAGAGAATCCCGAGGTAAAAAAAGAACTTAAGATTATTTACAGAAAACTCGCGAAACTTTATCACCCGGATAGAATCAAGGATGCGGAAGAAAGAGAGTTTTTAAACCGACGAATGTCCGATATAAATGAAGCGTTTAATAAAAGCGATATTGACGGGCTTAGAAGATACCTTAAGCGCGCCGACGCCGAAATGGGGCTTGGGCTTTCTTCACTTGAGCGAATAAAATATCTTAAAGCGGATGTGGTTGTTTTGGGCGAGATGAAAACTCTTTATGATAAAAAGATTGAGATTGTTAAAGAAAATCAGATGTGCAAGCTCATGAACAAAACAAAAGCCGAAAAAGAAGAGGTTTATAAAGAGACGGAAGAAAGATTGAAATTTGATATCGCTCTTCATCAGAGAATACTGAAAAAAGTGGAAAAAAAGACTATTGATGTGGAAAAAAAGTTATATTCGGAAGTCCGACTTCCGGAACAATGAGCCTATGGCTCATTAAGTGTCGGAAGTTTCGCCGCCCAATAGGCATAGCCTCTAATACCTGCCTGCAGCAGGCAGAGGCGGCGTTGCCATAGGCTTGTACGAATGACCACCGCGCTTTATGGTTTCTCCTCGCTATCAATGATTGTATATGCTAAAATTAAATTTAATCGGCTATCGTTTTCGGAGGATGTATGATAAATATTTTTGTTAAATGTCCGCATTGTGGAAAATCCATGATGTCAGCTAAGAAAAAAATGAGCGGCAAAACAGCTATTGAAGTAAAAGTTACTTACGCGGGCAAAAATTCCCCGCTTTACTTGAGTTCTGTTTACGGCAGTTATGATATTGAATTGGATCTTAATATTCCTTTGGGTAAAATAGCCGGTTTTCGCTGTCCTCATTGCAAGGCGGATCTTAAGAGCACAAGAAAATGCGATATATGTTCCGCTCAAATGGTCGCTTTTGACCTTAAAGCCGGCGGACAGGTGCAGATATGTTCCAGAAGAGGATGCAAAAAGCATATACTGGAATTTCAGGATCCCAAATCCGAATTGCAGGCTTTTTATAAATCATATCTGAAAGCTTTTAAATAAACCGGGTATAATTTCACGAGTTTTAGAGTCAAAGCAAAAAAACTTCCTTTGACAAATCAGGTTTGTTATGGAAGAACAAAGTAAAAAACGCCTAATTTCACAAAAAATATTTATATTTTTGCTCTTTATAATATGCGGAGTCGGCGTGTTTTTTTTCGCCGATAAATATCGCGATGCCAATTCTGAATTATCATCCGAAAAAGAAATTAACGCCGCTCTTTATCCCGATGATGGAAACCCTTCCGCTATTGCCGCCAGAGCGGATTATAAATATGATTCAAAACTTAAAATGACGGGTTCAGCCGGCTTTAAGAGACATATTACTCGGGCCCTGGAGCTTATTTGGATTTATGACAGGTCCGCTTTTAAATTTATAAGAAAGAATATTTATGAAATAAAAAGCGCCGATTCCACCACTTTTGTTTTTGAAAACGGAATCCCCGTTATTCTTATTTCAGACAGAAACGCTTATAAATCATTAACCTGGTGCGCGGGAATCATATCTCATCACGCTTTTCACGCTTATGCCAGAAGACTTAAAAATCGCGATAAAAAAAAGAAGACGGTGCCGCCGTTTCCCGGTAAAAAAAGACATGAATTTCGCGTGAATTTCATAGACATGAATTATACCGATCTGGATACCGTAATCGTGATTGAGAAAAAGGCTTCCGATTTTCAAATGCGTGTTTTGAAAAAAATAAGCGCGCCGAAATCTGAAATAAGATATATAAAAAACAGAGATCCCAAGGATTTTTCCATAAGCCATGACGGCGCTTATTCCGTTAATCCATAACCCGTATTTTTAGTTAGGCAACAAGGTAATTTGGCAATATGGCGCAAGGAACATCGTCAAATCTCTGCAGTTGCGGAATTTCTTGATAGTTACGCTAATATGCTGATAAAAAAAATTAAAATCGGGGGGCTTGAACTTAAAAACAATCTTTTTTTAAGTCCCATGGCCGGCATTACCAATAGCGCTTTTAGAAGCTTGTGTCTTGAGGGCGGAGCGGGACTTGCCGCCAGTGAAATGGTGTCCGCCGATAGTTTAAAATATTCAAGTAAAAAGTCATTTGAAATGCTTAAGGTTTCGCCCGGCGAACATCCCATTGCCGTTCAAATATTCGGAACCTGTCCCGAAACCATGGCGGATGCCGCGGCTCACGCCGAGGCGGCGGGCGCGGATATAATAGATATAAACGCGAGTTGTCCGGTTAAAAAAATTCTCCGTTCGGGTTGCGGCGCCATGTTGATGAAAAACCCTTTTTTGGTCGGGAATATCATAACGGCGATAAAAAAAAGGGTTAAAAATCCAGTAACCGTAAAATTTCGCGTCGGGTTTACGGAAAAAGAAAATTTGAGCGTTTTGCTTGCCCGTGTAGCCGAGGAATCGGGCGCGGACGCGATAACCGTTCATGGAAGACCCGTTTCAAGGATGCATAATGGAGAAGTTAATTTGGATTTTTTAAATAAAGCGGCTTTGAGCGTCAAAGTTCCTTTAATTGGAAACGGAGGCATCGTTTCGGCGGAAAAGGCGCGGGAGATGTTTGAGGCGGGATGCGCGGGCGTATCTATCGGCAGGGCGGCTGTCGGCAATCCGCGAATATTTTCTGAAATAATATCCGAATTAAACGGCGAAACCGCCGAGAACGCGGGAGATTGCGATAAAGTAAAATTGCTGGCCAGATTTTTAATTTTAAACAGTGAGCTTTACGGCGAAGTTTACGGCGTAATAAGAGCGCGAAAACTTGTAGGGTATTGGTTAAAAGGGATTAGGGGCGGAGCTGAACTCAGAAAACGCTTTATGGCGGCGAAAAATCTTAATGAGGCCAAGTCTCTTTTGCTACAATATATAGAGAAAGGCAAAAGCTTATGATAAAAACCAAGACTTCTCAAACTCCGGTGATGCAGCAATATAATTCTTTGAAAAAAGATTATCCTCACGCGATTTTATTTTTTCGTTTGGGAGATTTTTATGAGATGTTTAATGAAGACGCCCGCAAGGCAAGTTCCGTTCTCGGCATCGTTTTGACTTCAAGGCAAACCGTTCCCATGTGCGGAATTCCGTATCATTCATCTCCGACTTATATTTCAAAACTTTTATCCGCCGGACATAAAGTGGCCATTTGCGAGCAAGTGGCGGATTTATCCGAAGGCGACGCTAAAAAATCAAAACTTTTTAAAAGGGAAGTCGTTCGCCTTATAACTCCCGGCACTATTGTTGAAAATGAACTTTTGACGGCCAAGGATTCCAATTATCTGCTTGCTCTCAGTATGGATATAGTGGGCTGGGGGCTGGCTTATATAGACGCTTCAACAGGAGAATTTTATTCAACTCAAAATGTGAATGATCCTAATCTTTATCAGCTTGATTCGCTCATTTCCAGAATAAATCCCGTTGAAATAATATGCGACGCGAAAACAAAAGAAAAACTGCTAAAGCGCGATATTGTTCCGGTTAAAACCATCCTTACGCAAAGCCAAAAAACCGCTCAAACGGAAAATTACAAGGCTATGCCGGGTGCCGTATCAGGGGACTATGTCCATCAGACGGCCAAATGGAGCGAAGGCGCTTTATGGCGGAATAATAGAATCGCTTTTAAAGCGGCTCTAAGCGTAATAGACTATATCAAAGAAACCCGGCCCGGACAGAAAAGCGTTTTTGAACCTGTTTTTTTTGATCCCGCCATTAAGCTTCAACTTGATGCCGCGGCCATTAAAACGCTTGAACTGGTTTCAAATGAATATGGAGATGAAAAGAGCACTCTTTGGGGCGTATTGGATAATTCCAAAACTTCCATGGGCTCTCGCCAGCTTAGAAGATGGATACTTGAGCCTTTATGCGATTTAAAGGATATCTTAAACAGGCAGAATTTTGTTTCTTTCTTATGCGATAAAACCGAAGAAAGGGAAAGGCTTTCCGAAATACTTTCTCAAATACCGGATATTGAGAGGATACTCGGAAGAATTATAAATTTAAGCGCGACTCCCAGAGACGCGGCGGCGATAAGAAAAGCTCTTAATCAATTGCCCAGACTAAAAATTTTATTAAGTTCGGCTCAGTTTTTTAATTCCGCTCCCGAAATAGCTTCGCGGATAGATTCCGTGTCTCAATCCCTTCACCAATTGCGCGATTTATTGCATAGCTCGGTTTCGGATAATCCCCCCGTAAAATTATCCGACGGCGGAGTTATAAAAGCCCAATATAATGAGGAGCTTGACGAGCTTAGAAATATGCGCAAAACCAGCCAAACCGTTTTAATGAATTTGGAAACGAAAGAAAGGGAAAAAACCAAAATCCCTTCGCTTAAAGTGGGTTATAATTCCGTATTCGGTTATTATATGGAGGTCACAAAAACTCATTTGCCAAAAATTCCGCATTACTATACCAGAAAACAAACGCTTGTAAGCGCGGAAAGATTTATAATTCCCGAACTTAAAGAGATTGAATCCAAGATACTCGGCGCGGAAGAAAGAATAAGTAAATTGGAGTTTTACTTATTCGGCAATATTCGCGCGGAACTTTTGAAAAAAACGAAAGAATTAAGAATTTTATCCATGTGTCTTTGTGAATTGGACGCTTTTTATTCTTTAAGCGTAAGCGCCCTTAAATACGGTTATATCAAGCCGGATATATTCGCGGATGGAAATATAATCATTGAAGAAGGCCGCCATCCGGTGGTTGAGAAAAATTTGCCGAGCGGAACCTTTGTTCCCAATGACTTAAATATAGGCGGTGATACGCAAATTGCCATATTGACCGGCCCCAATATGAGCGGTAAAAGCGTTTATCTCAGGCAAAACGCCTTGATTACCATTATGGCGCAGATAGGGAGTTTTGTTCCCGCTAAAGTCGCTAAGATAGCGATAGTGGACAGGATAATGACAAGAATAGGTTCGCAAGACAGGATGGCCAAAGGCGAATCCACTTTTATGGTTGAGATGAGCGAGATGTCTTCAATATTAAAGTTGGCCGGACCAAAAAGCCTGGTTCTTTTGGATGAAGTGGGAAGAGGGACATCCACATTTGACGGCATTTCCATAGCTTGGGCCATTGTTGAATATCTTTATAAGCCCTCCGCTCAAAACGCGGAGGAAAAATCCTCCGGCGGGCCAAAGGTATTGTTCGCCACGCATTATTTTGAATTGACGGAGCTTCCTCAAACCTTCAACGGAATAAGGAATTTTAATGTTTCGGCCAAAGAATGGACCAATTCTTCCGGCAAAACCGAAGTGGTTTTTTTACATAAAATAGTTCCCGGCCCCGCCGATAAATCTTACGGCATACATGTGGCTCAACTTGCCGGACTTCCCGATTCTTGCATAGAAAGGTCAAAAGAAATATTAAGAGAGCTTGAATCCAAAAATTATATTGAAGTTAAAAGCGCGGAAAAAGATGTAACTCCCATGCTGCCGATATTTTCATCTCATCCCGTTATAGATGAACTTAAGATGTCGGATCCCGATAACCTAACCCCCATAAAAGCTCTCTCGCTCATAGCGGAGTGGAAAAAAAGATTAAACGGTAAGTAGATAGCGGGTCCTGTCGGTAAATTTGACAGCAAAAACGGG
>DAOWGR010000175.1 GCA_030637365.1 Elusimicrobiota bacterium | reverse complement strand
TAAATATGTAAATACGATGATAAGTTGATATGGAAATATGAAACAAAAATCAATAAGGACACTCCTTTTTACATATCACCGTATTTTCGCATCATCTTTTTCTCGCTGTTTAGGATTGAGTTCTTATGCATCCATATCTTTTTAAAATAGGCGATTTTTCCGTTCCGACATACGGCATCCTTGTGGCCGCCGGATATCTTATTAGCGCTTTTTATATTTACAAAAGAAACCGCCCGCTCAACATAAGCCGGGAACAGATTTCCGATATGATTCTCTTTGCCATTATTGCCGCTTTGCTCGGCGGCAAATTGTTTTATGTGATTATTTTCTGGGATGATTACGGCCTGACATTTTTTCAAAAGGCGATTAACGCTTTAAAAGATTTCAGATACGGTTTTGTTTTTTACGGCGGCTTGATAATATCTATCGCTTCCGTTTACATTTATTCCAAAAAAAAGAATATAAACTTTCTCACATTCGCGGATATAGCCGCCCCCGCCATCGCCTTAGGCCACGCGATAGGCCGCCTGGGATGTTTTTTCGCGGGTTGCTGCCACGGCAAACCGACCGATTTTATTTGCGCCGTAAAATTTAACAATCCCGAAAGCCTGGTAGCCCCCCATCTTCTCGGCATTCCCATTCATCCCACTCAACTCTATTCTTCAGCGGCAAATTTTATTATCTTTGCGGCTCTTCACTTTATGTTAAAATCGTCTCTAAAACATAATTGGAAAAACGGGCTGATAGCCGCTTCCTATATTCTGCTTTATTCCATAGCCAGATTTATAATAGAACTCTTTCGGGGAGACGCGAGAGGAGATTTTATTTTCGCAATGTCGCCTTCGCAAATAATATCATTATCGGGAGCGGTAATCGCTCTGCTCTTTTTTTATTTAGCGAGAAAAACCAAAAACGCAAAGATTTAGCGGATTTTGCGGTTAATTTCGCGCAATCCGCGCCTGAGGAAACTATGCCAAAAACAATAATCTACGAAGAAGACCCAAAAAGACTTGACGCTTTTTTAACGGATAGCGAACATAATTTTTCCAGAGAGTTTATAAAAAAATTAATCAAAAGCGGCAAAGTATCCGTAAACGGCAAAATAAGAAAACCGGCTTATATATTAACCTTCGGCGATAAGATAATATTGGATATGCCTCATTTGGAAACTAAAACAAATATCCTAAAAGATATCACTATCTATGAAGATGATGCAATTATCGCGATAAATAAACCTTCCGGAATAAAAATGCATCCAAATGATTCCAATTGGGAAGAAACTCCCGAAGCGGCTTTACTCGGCGATGAAACCATTGTTTCAATGATTTTAAAATCAAACCCAGAAATAGTTGATTCGGGAGTTTCAAGAATGGGACTTGTGCACCGCCTTGACAGAGATACCAGCGGACTGGTGCTTATAGCTAAAACTCCTGAAGTTCAAGCTTCTTTATCCATGCAGTTTAAAGAAAGGCTTGTAAATAAAAAATATTTGGGCATAACTGATTTAGTCAGCGAAGATTCCAAAGGAAGAATAGAAGCTCCCATAGGCCGGCTTAAAGGCGATAAAAAAAACAAAGTCTGGAAATACGGCAGATACGCCCTCACGGAATTTAAAGTTATTGAAAACGGAAAAAAATATTCGCTTCTTGAAATATTCCCAAAAACGGGCAGAACAAATCAAATAAGAGTGCATCTTTCCTATATCGGCTATCCCGTAGCCGGAGACAAACTCTATAAAGGCTCGCCGGCGGCGGCAAGATTAATGCTTCACTCAAATGAAATAACCTTTAAACTGCCTTCCAAGAAAAGAAAACAAACCTTAAAATGCGACCCGCCTAAAGATTTTACGGATGAATGGAAAAAGCTGAAGAAATCGGATGTCAGATTAACTGATTAGACAATTGGGCTATTATGAAAGTTTTTGCGTAATCCGCGTTTTGGCGCTTCCGTCTTCCGCGCCCTTTGCACTCCTAAAACCTGGAAGCGGGAGAAAAAACCCTGAAATCTATTCTTGTAAATATATTATTGCGATTTTCAAGATCGGACAAAAATACTTCATCTACATTTTTTTCAATAATCTGAGCGAGAAGCTTATTGGCATTTTCGCAATGGGCGTTTATTCTGGAAAAGGCGTAATCACTATGAGAATTTATATACATCAAAAACGGCCAATCCGAATTTTGGCTTAAAAGGGTCTCTCTGGAGGCTTGATTTAAAGCTCTTGTCGTCACATTATTAATATTCTGATCTTTAAATCTGCCGGCCGTTTCAATCATCCTTTCGGTGGTGGCGATTATATTGGGATAAATTTTATCATTGGATTCATTTATCCAAGGGTCAAAATAGCCGTTTTCGCCCCATGAAGATATTTCAGGTTCAATGACTTCCGGCTCCCGGCAGGAATCAATGTATTCGCCCGGCAAAACAAATTGAAGAGGCAATCTTTCCTCTCTTATTCTTCTTATGATAGCTTCAACAAAAGCCGGACCTTCAAACCACCAATGCCCGAACAATTCAGCGTCATAACATCCGACAATAATCGGCTTTATGGATGAACCGGAATAAACATCGTCCATCTGCTTCAACCGTTTAATCAAAAAATCTTCGGCATGGCGCGCTATCGTGGCCTTTGCCAAATCGGGATCGTATAAAGCTTTTTGAGATAAATCAACATCGCCGGTAACCCTATGATACTTTATGCCCAAAGGCTTTCTTCCCTGGCCCATGCCCAAATAAGGCTTTATATATTCATAATCGGCGTCATACCCCAAATCCCTGTAAAACTCCCTGTAAGAACTGTCTCCGGGATAGCCGAATTTTGAACTCCAGACTTCTTTTGAAGAAATACTGTCTCTCGCGAAAATATTCAAGCCCTTTTGAGTTTTCAGCGGAGCATAAACTCCATATCTGGATTTCTTAACGGCGTGAGTTTCCATAAAACTGTAATCAAAGCCGGCCAATTTAATATAAGTGTCAAGCCTTTTGTCATAAGCGCATTCCGGCATCCAAAAACCTCTGCTCTTTTTATTAAATCTGTTCTGATAATCATCCGCCGCCACGGCTATCTGCGCCCTTAAAGCTTCCGGGTGAGCAATAAGCGGAAGCACAGCGTGAGTGGCCGATGAGGTTATTATTTCTATAAGACCGGCCTGCTGAAACTGTTTAAAGGGAGTAATAAGATCCCCGTCATAACGCCGCATGGTTTCAGCGGCAAGAGAATAAAGCTGTTCATAAACCTTGAGCGTTTTCAAAAGCAAAGGATTATCGGACGCGTTATGAGTTTCTTTGGCAATAAGCTCAAGCCTGGAATTTATATAATCATTAAGTTTTTTCTCAAGCAGCTTATTTTCAAGCATCGCACCGAGCGTGGGCGAAATGGAAATGGCGATACACGGCCTTATGCCGTCTTTGGCGAGATTTTCCAACATGGCGATAATGGGAACATAAGTTTCCACCACAGCTTCAAAAAACCAGCTTTCCTCAAAAAAATCCGTTGTTCCCGGATGATTGACATACGGAAGATGCGCGTGCAGCATAAGCATTAAAGAGCCTTTTGAACTCACCCCACCACCTCCTCAGTCCCGCCATAAACGGGACTAAAAAACATACCAATTAAGAATTGGTGAGGAGGTGGTGGGGTCATGATGACTCCTTCTTAAAAAAGCCCGAAGCGTATGTGTTTTTAACTTCCTCGCTTTCAAGCCCCGGAACGCTTATTGTATTGGATTCCATCAATTGAATAACTTCTCCCGACTCCGTTTGCGCGTGCATAACGGCGTAATAGTCTTTGCCTTTTTGCGGAATATCCATATATTCTTTAAGCTTATCCCAGCTTAATATTTTTTGCGAGGCAAAAGATTTTTCTTGAGCGTAATAAAGTTTCAGGATTATGTCTTTTTTAAATTCTTTATTTAAGAAATTTTCGGTTTTCGCTTTATTCCAGCTCCAAAAAACAAAAACCTTGCATGGATTTTTTACAAGCAAGACTAAGCTCTCATGAAAGGAAGGAAGTATTTTGTTGTGGTCATCCATAGCACACTCATCATAAACCTAATTTAAAAATTAGGTTCAGAGGCAAGATTTGTCAAGATTTGTAAGGTATTCCTTATATATCTCCAGCCAATGAAGCGTGGCGGGTCCGCCTAAGAAGTAATGGCGGAGACATCTGACATCTGACTTCTTGCTTCTATCCGTTACTAAAATACTTTACCAAAATTTTAACCAAAAAAGAACAAAAACACACAATGTTTTTCAGAAAAACAAGATTCAGCCTTAAACCTGTTTCCCTTTATAACCCTTTTT
>DAOWGR010000119.1 GCA_030637365.1 Elusimicrobiota bacterium | reverse complement strand
GGTGGTGGCTCCGCCGATATCAACTGCAAGAACATTGTAATTATTGGCTTTGGCGAATTTTTGAGTCATCGTGCCGACAGCCGCCGGCGTGGGCATAATAGGAGCGCAAACCATATCCATCAGTTTCGGATAGCCGGGCGCCTGCTGCATAACATGCTCAAGAAAAATATCATGAATTTTATGGCGGGCGGGCATCAAATTTTCGCGTTCAAGAGTGGGGCGTATATTATCGGAAATAATAAGCGCCATATTATCGCCCAAAAGACCTTTTATCTGATCGCGCGCTTTATTGTTTCCGGCGTATATTATCGGAAGTTTATATGAGGCGCCGAGTCTGGGCTTGGGATCCGCCGCTTTGATAAATTGGCCGAGTTCAACAACATGAGTAACGGTTCCTCCGTCGGTGCCGCCGGAAAGCAATATCATATCGGGGCGCAACTGCCTGATTCTTTCAATTTTCTCATAATCGGCTCTGCCGTCATTGGACGCCAAAACATCCATGACTATGGCTCCCGCGCCGAGAGCGCATCTTTGGGCGCTTTCGCCCGTCATGGCCTTGACGGCTCCGGCAACCATCATCTGCAAACCGCCGCCGGCGCTGCTTGTTGAAACATAAACATCCGCGCCCTTATTGCCGTCACTGGGTATTATTATTTTCTCTCCGTCCAGTAATTTTCTGCCGGACAATTCTTCAACTTCGGTAATGGCGTTTAAAACGCCTTTTGTAACATCTTCAAAGGGAGCTTCCACCGTGGTGGGAGCTTCTCCGCGAAAAGTCTGCCTGTAAACATCGCCTTTTTTTTCTATTAAAATCGCTTTGGTTGTGGTGCTTCCGCAATCGGTGGCTATAATAACATTAAGGTCTTTATTTTCCATTGCTTTTTTCTCCTATTAAACAGCAGGTCAAGACTAAGATTAAGGTTTAGAAATAAAAAAACAACATATGCACAACTTTGTTTTTTATTCCCTTAAAATGCTGTTCTCAATCACTTAAATCGCTTTTTTTCTTCTGACTTCTCGCCTCTTGTTTCTTACTTCTTGCTTCTATTCTTCTCGGTTGAATTCACGGAATCATCCGTAAGACTGTCTATAAAAAAAGAAACGGCATCGGGATTTTCAAGAATTTTAACAAATTTTTCCGCATACGCCTTTTTAAAAATCATTGTTATAAACGGCATTAAAAAAATCAAAGACTGCGCGCCCAGATTATGAACTGGTCTGGAGCTTTCTATGGAAAGAACTATTATATCGCTTAATCCCCTTTTTTTCACCTTATCGGAAAGCTTAAGCAAAAGTTTTTTCTCATCCGCGCTGACAACTTTATTTTTAGGAAGCTTAAAAGCATTTTTCCAGATACCCATAATTAACACTCGCATTATATTACAAATACTTAAACACAGCAGTCAAAGAATTCCGAGTTTTAGAGAATTTAAGGAGCTTCCTTATAAATCTTACCTATTACTTCTTGCCTCTCTATTTCAATTTTAAGCCCGGCTCTTAAACGGTTTTTTTCCGCCGAGCCGGCGGCAAGCTCAAGAATGTATTTTCCTTTAGCGCTGACTTTGCTTATTTCCGAATACGAAGCGTTGATCTTGGATTTTCTAACATTCTCAAATATCTCGCTTATTATAAAATCCTCGCCTATAAATAATATATCCAAATCAATAAAAGTGTTTTTCATCCAAAAATTCCTTTTGGAATCATTATCAAAAACAAAAAGCATTCCCTCGTTTTGCTTTAAACTCTTTCTAAACATAAGGCCTTTTCTGCGGCTTTTCTCGTCAGAAGCCACCTCAACGGATATTATCCGGCTATTGGGCAAAATGATTGACATTTGAGGAAGCCTCAAATTGTATTTATACAAAGCGAATAAAAATAAACCAAGCAGATGGACGGCTATAAGCAATAAAATTTTATTTCTTTTTTTTCCACTTGTCTTATTTCTTATTTTTTTGCTTGGTTTTTTCTTCTTTTTTTTCATCAGTAGTTTTCTCGCTTCCATTCTTTGCTGTTTCTTGTCCACTACGCTCTGCTTTCCGCTCTCTGCTTTCCGACTTCTCTT
>DAOWGR010000094.1 GCA_030637365.1 Elusimicrobiota bacterium | reverse complement strand
TGGTGTCGGATTCCGCGACCAAAATGGCATCCCATCCGCCGAAGGTTAGATAAACATCTTTTATTCCTCTGATATTCTTTATCTGCTGTATGGCTTTTTGTTCAAGACCGGCTATAAGTTTGCATAATACGAATGCGACCATAAGACCTCCTATAAATCCAGTAAATAGTAATTAGTAAGCAGTAATTAGTAATTGAAAAATCCTTATTTTTTATTGCTAACTAAATTCTTTTGTTCCACTCAATTGCTGAATATTTTGATTGAACAAGGGTTTCCAAAGTTTCCAAACGCGTTTTAGTTAGCCTTTCGTCAATCCAAGATATATTAAACTCTTTTGAGAAGGCTTTGGCAATAATATCTTTATGAAACTCCGAGTTCTTTCTGACTTTATCCAATTGAAGCGAAGCCTGATACAGCGTATAATCCCCGAATTTTCTTAAAGCTCCGCCCAAGGCTTTTTTTCCATTGCGTAAAATATCCATATCCACGGGTTTTTGAAAACAATCCATTGTGGGATTATTTATGTCATAATCGGAATTTTTTTTCTCAAGCAGATTAAATTTGTGTCCCGACAGGGCGTATTGCGAGTTTATGGCATTATGAATTCGTTTATAAATCTCAAGAGGTTTAAAAAATTCTCCCGGATAATGAAATATAAATGAAAAAGTCAGATCCGTTTCATGATAAACTATGCCGCCGCCGGTAGGGCGCCGTGTCATGGAAAAATTTTGCTTGCCTTCTTTTCGCGCCGCGTCAGCGACAAAATGATGGCGTTGTGAATATCCGAAAGTTATTCCCGGCTCTTTCCAATTATAAAATCTTAATATGAATTTTTCAGGGATGCTATCGCACATTATTTCATCGCAGGCCATTTGTCCGAAAACATTTAAAGGGGGAGTGTTTATTTTTAAGCCTTTAATCATAAAGTTGTAGAGAGTCTGAGTGTCAAAGAGTCTTGGAGTCTGAGAGGCTTGTTTCTAATTTATCAGCTGTCTTGCTGCCAAATTTTTCAATTGCCGAGCTGTTTTCCCAGTTGATATCGGGTTTTCTGGCCGCGGCGACTTCATCCAGTCTTTTCACGCAAAGCGTATGCGGAGCGTTTTTTACAAGTTCGGGATTAATCTTTCCTTCCTGAAAAATTTTTTCCATGGCTTCTATGAATAAATCCATTGTTTCTTTGGATTCCGTTTCCGTGGGTTCAATCATTATCGCTTCATGAACTATAAGCGGGAAATATACGGTTGGAGCGTGAAAGCCGTAATCAAGCAATCTTTTGCCTATGTCCAGAGTTCTTACTTTATTAGCGAGCAAATCTTTGCCGGGAGTTAAAACGCATTCATGCATGCAATAATCTTCACAATAAGCGGGATAGTTTTTCTTTAACTTTTTCAAAAGATAATTCGCGTTTATTATGGCGTTTCGGGCTATTTCTCCAAGAGTTTCTTTTGAATGCATTAAAAGATAGGCATAGGTTTTTAAAAGCACTCCCGTATTGCCGAAATAGGCTTTTATTTTTCCTATTGAACGGGGATAATCTTCTTTTATTTTAAATTTGCCGGTTTCCTCAATGATTCTTGGATATGGCAAAAATTCTTCAAGAAGTTTGTTTACGCCTATCGCTCCGGCTCCCGGCCCGCCGCCGCCGTGCGGGGTTGAAAATGTTTTATGCATATTAAGATGCATGATATCTATGCCGAAATTTCCCGGTTTTATAATGCCCATTAAAGCGTTAAAATTGGCCCCGTCCATATAAACCAAAGCGCCCGCTTCATGCGCCAAGCGGTTGATTTCTTCAATTTCAAATTCAAATATGCCGAGTGTATTTGGAACGGTAAGCATCAAGATGGCTGTTTTATCGGACAGGGCGGCTTTCAGGGCGTTTAAATCTATTTGACCGCCTGAGGTTGATTTTATATTTATGGTTTTAAATCCCAGCATAACGGCTGTCGCGGGATTGGTGCCGTGAGCCGAATCGGGAACTATAATTTCCGTTCTTTGGCTTTCGCCTTTTTTTTCAAAATAAGCCTTGGCTATTAAAGCTCCGGTAAATTCGCTATGCGCTCCGGCCGCGGGCTGAAGCGTCATAGCGTCCATGCCGCATATTTCGCAAAGGATTTTTTCCGTGTCATAAAGCATTTCAAGAGTGCCTTGCGCCGATAAATCCATGGCAAGAGGATGGAGATTGGCAAAGCCCTCAAACATTGATATGTCTTCGTTTATTTTCGGATTGTATTTCATTGTGCAGGAGCCGAGAGGATAAAAATGAGTGTCCAGAGAAAATGAGCGGCGGGAAAGTCTTGTGAAATGCCTGACGGCGTCAAGTTCCGATAATTGCGGCAAAAGGGGTTTTGTTTTCCTTAAAAGATTATCGGGAATATCAAGCGAAAGCGATTTATCTTCAACTTTATTGAATCTAATCGCTCGCCGGCCTTCAACTGATTTTTCAATGCTTAAAGCCGCGTCATCCCGTATTATATTTTGACTCATAAATTTTTCCTCAAAGCCGTTTCCAGTTTGTTTATGTCTTCTTTTGTTTTTGTTTCAGTAGCGCAGACGAGAAGCGAATTTTTCATATCGGGGTGGAATTTTTTTAACGGCAGGCCTATATCTATGCCGTCTCGGGCAAGTATTTTTTTTCTAAGTTCAGCCGGATCTTTTGGCAAGTCTATGATAAATTCATTAAAGAAAGAGCCGTTAAATTTAAGCTTGATTTTGGGTATGGCGGAAAGTTTTTTCAGGGCATAGCGCGCGTTAAAAGCGTTTGCTTCGGCGACCTCCTTCATTCCTTCGGGGCCCAGAAGAGTCATATATATCGCGGCCATCAGCGCGCAAAGGGCTTCATTGGAGCAAATATTTGACGCGGCTTTATCTCTGCGTATATGCTGTTCTCTGGCTTGAAGCGTGAGAACAAAACCTCTTTTGCCTTCGGTATCGGTCGTCATGCTGACAAGTCTGCCCGGCATTTGCCTTATATGGGCTTTTTTACAGGTGAAAATACCGAGATACGGCCCGCCGTAATTAAGTGGAAGTCCCAAGCCTTGTCCTTCCGCCACGGCGAAATCGGCGTCATAAGAGCCGGGAGGCTCTATTATCGCGAGGCTCATGGGATCGGCGACAGCCGTAAAGAGGGCTCCTTTGGCATGAGTAATTTCGGAAATTTCTTTCATATCTTCCAGTATGCCGAAAAAATTAGGGCTTTGAGCTATCACGCAGGCGACGCTTTCGTCCAATTTGTTTTTAAGGGAAGCGATATCCATTTTTCCGTTTAAATGCTCAATCGCTTCAAATTCATAATCGGAAGAATTTCCAAAATAGGTTTTCAGAGTTGTCAGATATTGCGGATTTAACGATTTCGGATAAAGTATTTTTTTTCTGGAGGTTATGCGAACGCAGGCTCTCGCGGCTTCTCCCAAAGCGCTGGCTCCGTCGTATACGGAGGCGTTTGAAACATCCATTTGAAATAAGGCGCAGATTTGGCTTTGATATTCGTAAATTGTCTGCAAAAGGCCTTGGCTGGCCTCCGCCTGATAGGGCGTATAGGCCGTTAAAAATTCTCCCCGTTCGGCTATGTGTTTTACCGCCGAAGGCGTATAGCGTTCATACGCTCCCGCTCCGACAAAATTCAAAACTTTTTGGTTTTTACCGGCAAGCTCTCCGAATTTTCTGTGAATTTCAATTTCGGTTAAAGGTTTTTCGCTTATGAGAAAGTCCGAATTTAAAAACTTTGGCGGAATTTTTTTAATCAAGTCTTCAAAAGAAGAAACGCCTATTTCTTTAAGCATTTCATCCTTTTGTTTTTTTGTATTGGATATGAACATAGTCGGTCCTCA
>DAOWGR010000007.1 GCA_030637365.1 Elusimicrobiota bacterium | reverse complement strand
TATTTTAATTTTTTTTGATATTAGATAATTTGAAATTTGCGAGGAGAAATCCACAACCGAATCAGCGGATTTGGTTCCGTAAGGAACTCTGGCGGTATCCCCGAAATAAATAATATTTTCGCCCGGCATCAATTTTCTAACAGCCTTAAAAACGGTAAGACCGCCAAAACCCGAATCAAATATCCCGATAGGTCTTTTTTTATCAATCATAAAGTTTTTTGACTTCTGTTATTTATTATTTCCAATCAAACAACGGCAAAAACATCGGCGCCGCTCTCATCCACGCTTTCTCCGAATTTAAATAGCCGTCTTTTCCATCCGCGCTTCGTGAAAAAGAAGCGACTCCTTCTCCGTTTTTATCAGCATAAGCCATCGTTCTTAAACCGAAATAAACCGGAAAGTCCACTTCAGAGTAAGCTATTTTAAAAAAACCATCTTCCCCCCATTGCTCACTCCAACTGTTTTTCACTATAAAATATTTTTCTTCATCGTTATAGCCGATCAGCGTCACCGCGTGACCGCCCAATTGTTTGGTGGAAACGCGCGAATAAATGCCCGATTTATAATGCATAAAATCTTCATAAACCATCATCGCTGTCGCCAAAGGCCCATATTTAACCAAAGCTGATTTTAAAGAAGATAAATTGTGGAGTACAAAATTCCAATCTCCGATTTTATAAGCTTTATCCTGCCAGCCCGCCACCGCGTTTGAACAAACGCCGTTAGTGGCCGTATAAGGATAAAATTCTTCAAGCGGCAAACCGGTTTCTTCCAAATAATCCGCGTTCATATTTCCGCCGCGGCAAGAACCCTCGCCGCTGCAGGAAAGCATCACTTGCTCGGATAAATCAATATTCAATCCCGGTTTTTTCTCGCTCAACAAAACATATGATTCAAGCGCGGCCGTCATGGCGAAAGCCCAACATGAACCGCATTTCGCTTGATTTCTAATTTCCGTCACATAATCGCCGGCGGCGGCTCTCCAGTCCAAACTTGAAGGAAGTTCAATATCTCCCACATCCGCAATAGGCCGGACGATATCAATGGGATCAAAAGACAAACCCGCATAATTTTGCCACTCATCCCAAGATAAATTTGAAAGAGATGTTTCACCGGCCACCCATTTCGCATTGTTCTGTTTTATCAAAGCCTGAATTTTATCTATCGTTTCTTTAGTGTTTCTTTCATCCATTTTTTGGCTGAAACCCGTCGCGTTAAAAAACAATATTACAATCGCGACAATCGCTACTGTAAAAATTAAACTTTCTTTAATCCGCTTCATTTTCTCACTCCTCTATATTTGTCCCTAAAACCCTTTTTACCGCGATTTCCAACCTCTATCGCGCTCATGAAAACAAGATTGAAAAAATCATCCTAATGCCTACAAAACCGGCTCTTAGCTTTCTGCTTCCGACGCCTTTTGATTTACCCGCCCTTTTTTTAAAAGTGATGGGAACCTCTATAATTTTCAAGCCCGATTTAATTGACTGAATCAGCATATGAGGAAGAAAATGCATCCCTCCGACATTAAGCTTATTTTTGATTCTTTCATACCCTTCTTTTCTCATAACCCTGTATGTGCATCCCATATCGGTAAATCTTATTCCCCAAAATCTTATCTGCAACAGTTTCGCCACAAAAACATTTCCAAGAACCATCAGCCAATCCATTTGCGAATCGGGCTCATTCAGTTCTTTTGTTGTTCTTGTTCCGATAACCATATCGCAATTTTCCAAATATGGCAGCAATTTCTTTAAATCATCGGCGGAAAAAGTCTTGTCCCCTTCAACCAAAACAATTATGTCTCCTGTTTCGGAAGCCTCCTTTAACGCCCTCATACAGGCGTAGCCATAGCCCTGTTTCCTTTCAGTCACTACAATCGCTCCGGCATCCCTCGCCCTTTCTCCGGTTTTATCCGCGCTATTATTATCTATCACCACCACTCGTTTCACATTCGGCTCTTTAATAAAATCAGATACGGCGTCTCCTATGCAATCCTCGTCATCATACGCCGTCATACCCACCAACACGCTTTTTCCCGCGATGGAATCCGTTCTTATTTCCTTTCCTTTTATCAATAAATTTCTCAATACAAACACATCAAAGACAAACAGCGCGCCGAATATTAAAACAAGAGGGACTGAAACATCAAATAAAACGCAGGAAACATTTTTATCCCAAATCGACAAAATCACGCCGAAAACATAAATAGATATCCCCAGAAGAACCAATAAAAAACTATAAACGCCGCATCTTCCCAGAACATAATCTTTAAGAATTTTTTTTAGCATATACATGTATTACGCCGCCCCTTTTAAAAAACGAAAAAATATAAGAAACAAAAAAAGCCGGAATCGCGAAAACAATTAAAGCCGGCAAAGTTACCGCCATATTAAGAATAAATTTCTTTCCCTGAGTTTTATTTCGTTTCGCGAATTTATAGAAAAAGTTAAACTCGGGAGTAAAAGTATTCATAATCGTTTGCATCAATCCGTAAGGATTATATTCGAAAGAACAATGCTCCGTTTCAAGAACTTTAAATCCCGATTTTTGCAGAAGCTTTTTTAAAGTCGCGCCGGAAAAATGATGAAGATGCCTCGGCAAATCCAGATGAAACCAAAATCTGTCAAAAATCGCGTATTCCATACTGTTAATATTGGGCGCGGATATGATTAAAACCCCGTCTTCAGCCAAAACTTTGTGTATTTCTTTTAAAACGCCAAAAGGATTTTCCATATGCTCCAAAGATTGCCACAAAGTGATAATATCAAAATATTCGCTTTGAAAAGTTATATCTTTGGAGACATTTATTTTCTTTTTCTCGCACCGACCGCAGCCGCTTTCGGAAGTTTCAACCCCGAAAACTTTCCAATCGCAAGCTCTCATATAATTCAAAAAAGTGCCGTCGCCGCAGCCTATATCCAGTATCTTGCCCGCTTTTTTATATTTATGAATTCTTCTTTTTCTTAAAAAAGAAAAAAAGGAAACGGCCGAATTTGACACGCGCTTCATAATCCATGAAGGTTTGCCGTAATACTCGTCAAAATAAAACGGTTTCATCTCATCTTTGTCCGGCCTCGGATTAACAAAAACAAAACCGCAAATTTCACATTTGTTAATTACAAAGTTTTCGCGCACCGGTCCGTCGGGGCATTTCGCCGAGCAAAAAGGCTTTGAATCATCCGAACCGCAAATTTCGCATTTTACATGTTTCATATTACCATTTGGTATTCAATAAACATTTAATATCGTAAAACAACCTTCCTTGTTTCAAAGATTTGACAATGTACTTTATTATGAAAGACGGCCTAAAATAAAACTCAATATAAAACTTTCTGTAATATTTTTCAATCACCGGCCACGCCAAATCAGGATGATCAAATATGTCTTTGGGAATGGAGTAAAGATTAAATTTTGACCAAACATTTGTTTTAATCTTCCCTTCTTTATTCCACGCTTCATAAAGTTTGGTGGCCGGAAGCGGCACGGTTACGCTCATTTTAGCCATATCCAAATCCAATTCTTTGGCGAAATTTATCGTATCCCTTATTGAACGCTCCGTATCGCCGGGAAGCGCGATCATAAAAAACCCAAACACTTCCAGCCCGACTTCTTTTGAAATTTTCACGACTTTTCTTATCTGATCAAGCTTTATTCCTTTGCCTATGCCGTCCAATACTTTTTGATTCCCCGACTCTATTCCGTAGTAAACCCTGTAACATCCCGCTTTTTTCATTAACTCCAATAATTCTTTGTCAACCCCGTCTATTCGGATGCCCGTTACCGGAGCCCATGGAAAATCAAGCCCTCTTTTTATTATCTCCCGGCATATTTCCTTGGCCCTTTCTATATTCGTGGTAAAAGCGTCGTCCGCCAAATGTATCTCTTTAAAACCCGCCTTTAACATATATTCCATTTCTTCAATAACCCTTTTCACGCTCTTGACTCTAAAAGCGCTTCCAAACACGCTTTTATTGCAATACGCGCATTTAAACACGCAGCCGCGCGAAGTCTCAATCCAGCCGGCCGGAGTTTTTCTCGCGAGAAGTTCACTCGCGGCGTATTTTTTAATGTCAAATAAATCCCACGCGGGAAAAGGCAATGAATCAAGATCTTTTACGAGAGCTCTTTCGGAATTTTTTAATATTTTCCCGTCTTTTTTATAAAAGATGCCGTCAATCGCGCCTAAATCTTTTCCATTGATAATTTCGGCAAGAGTAAAATCCCCTTCTCCCGCGACCACAATATCAAGAGAGCTGTCATTTAAAGTGTCATAAGGCAAGCCTGAAGCGTGCGCTCCGCCGCCAATAGTTATTATTTTAGAATTTATTTTTTTCGCCATATCGGATATTTTCCGCATTTCATCGTAGAGCGGCGTTGTGAATGTTATGGCGACATACGCGGGCGAAAACTTTATTATTTCATCTTCCAATTCTTTATAAGGATTTTCAAATATATTGGCGTCAAATATTCCAACATTATGCTTCTTTCTCAAATTGGCGGCCAGAACAGCCAGACTTAATACGGGCGACATGGGAACCCCTTCTTTTACTTTGGAATCCCTGTAAACGCTTTTATAAGACGGATTAACCAGCAATATGTTCATTTTTTTAAATTAGCCCCGCTTTTTCAGCGGAAAACTTTTCCTTTAAGCTCTTTTACTTATACTATTTGCATGGAATATGTTAACGGCCATGCAAAACTTCAAGATATATTATTTATTGATAATGGCAACCGGTAAAAACCGTTTCTCACGCATCGCCGCTTAATCCGTTACAGCATTATAACAAATGTCCTTAAACTTCTTTGTATGCGCTAATTGCGCCAAAGCATTAAAATTTCGCATTTTATGAATACCAATATTATCAAAATAAAACAACTTGGCTGTTCCGGGAAATTCATTGTTATTTAGGTTTTATTTATCAGGTAAACGGCTTCAAAAACATTTTCATAAAGAGTCGAGGTCCCATGATAAATTCTTCGCCACGAAGGGCGAATGGGATAACTTTCATCCGTGTATACGGCTTGGTCAAGCAGATTAATCTCGTGTTTGTGCTGTTTGAGATATAAAGCGCCCACCTGAAGCTGTTCGATGATATCGAAATATCCATTTACCTGTTTGGCCCCCATTTCCATGAATGAATAAACATTTATAAAAACATTGATGTAGTTTTTAGGAAGTTCCTTCAGTTGATGGGGCAATCCGAAAACAAGCCGGTAAGAGGAAAGTTTTTCGCGTGAACGGACACACTCCAGAGATTCGGGATAAAAAGCCATTTTGCGTTCCGGATGCAGCTTTGACAGATAATACTGGGCCAAGATTAGGGATTCAGGCAGATCGAAAATGAGGTAGGTCGCGTTGGGCATGGCGGCCATAACTATTTCCGCGAACCTTCCATATCCTCCTCCCAACTCACAAAACACCATTGAATCGTCTTTTTTAAAATTCAGCGCTTCCTGCAGGCAATAAAACTCGTCGATTGATTGAAGAAGATCAAGGCTTAAACGCTTGCCCTTGTTGACTACAAAATCTCCTTCGCCAAGCAAAGGCTCCTCCATGAATCGCAGAAGCCCCCATGTGTCCCTTCGCTCAAGAGCAGACATGTAGAGATGATGAAGCGCCTCAAACAAACGCGAATTACCGGGTTCATAGGCCGCGAGAAAACGGCCGAAAGTCGTTTTGAATCCCGCAAAGCCAAGGCCTCTGAACACCATGCGGTAAAAAAAGGAAATTATATGCCATTGTCTGGTAGGCAAAAAAGACGAATCACTTTTCAGAAAATCACTCATGGTTCTCTTAAAACGACCGCGCCAAACACGCTCCAACGCGCTGGTAAAACGCAGGTTGGACAAAAGAACCTTTAAAAAGAGGAGCCCCCTTATGCGGATAACGCCGAAGATTCGATTTATGCCTCGTCGTTTCTCTTTACCGGACAATTTTTTTCGAGATACACCAACTCCGTTTCTGTGTTCCATTAAATTATTCTCCAATATCCTCGTTCCAAAATCGCGGTTTCACACTATAAAATTGATTATCACAAGCTTGTATTCGAAAAAATTAAGATTTATGACTTGAACGCGCGGCTCCGCCGGTTTCATGAATATTTTCACTTTCTTTTATAAATAACAACATCCTCGTCCATAAACGGAACTATATGATTACTGAAAAACCGATCCAACATCAGACGAGGCCTGGAAAATTTTTTTTCCGCCGCGTAATTTTTTTCAAACGAATGTTTTGCCTCTTTTTCTTCACTCCCCACGGTAATATAAAAATCGGCGTTCTCAAAAGCGGACGGACCGCTCACCAAATTATAAGCCGCTTGACGAAACGGAACATGCCCCTTATAATCCGAGAAAAACGGTTTGTATGAGCCGATTATGGAATCGGGCTTTATGTTTTCATTAATCCACGAACCCGCCTTTAATTTATTATTGCTCATAACAAAAATCTCGCTGTAATAAAATGAATTGCACAAAGTGAAAATTGACGCTAAAGCCGCAAGCGCTAAGCCCAAACCGCGAAATTTTCCAATCGCCGGAAATTTGGCGCAAAATCTGGCAGCCAAAAGAATAATGCAGGGAACAACGACCATGCTCATATGCAAATCTTCATGCCAATAGATTGGAGAAGAGCTCGCGGCATACATTAAGAATGGAACGAGAAGAAACAAAAGCATAAAGTCTTCCTTTGACCGCCTGATAAAAGCAAAAAACAAACCGCAAAAAAACAATGTTCCGGCAAACCATCCCACGCCCGCGGGAATGGTTATAAACAGATATTTAACAGCATCCGTCCATGCAATATGCGGCGCGGAACAGCGCCCCAATCCTCCTCTCTCAAACCAACCATCCTTATAGACCACAAGCCAATACGGATTAACAATAAAAAAACCGACTGCCACAAAGCCGCACAATATGGCAAGGTTTTTATTAAGCGCCGCCTTTATGATTTTACTCGTTTCTCTCAAAGAGTATTTTGAAAAACATTTTACGATGTGACTTCCGCAAGCGCACAAAATAACCGCCCCCGCGAAATAAAAAGTTCCGGCGGCAAGCCCCGCGAACAAACCGGCGACAATATACCATATTCCTTTATCTGACCTTAACAATTTGGCGGCGCCAAGCATGCTTATTAAAACCAATGGCAAAATAAGCACATGCGGCTTATAAAAATGAGAATAAACCGTTATAATGGGCGTAAAAGCGTAAAAAAGTCCGGCTATCAAACCTGTTTTAAAACCGTATAATTCCCTGCCCAGCATAAACATTAAAGGAATGGATAAAACAAACGCCAGCGCCGCCAAAACTTTCGGCGCCATATATAATTTGGCCACTTCGCGGGGATTAGACAAATAATACGCCGCGTCGCCGATTTTTATCAAACCCAGCAAAGAAGCGGCCTTATAAGCCGCACCCGCCGAATAAAGATATCCTCCGCCATAAGCGAAAAATCTCGGGTTAAAATCAAATTCCCGCCAATTTATCTGTGATACGACTTTTAAAATAAACGGCTCATCGGGCAACTGCGACTTCATCATAAAAGATCTCATGGCGTCTAATTTATTTTCTGAAATTGAAATCCTATTTCCGGATAGATTGACCGATATATTTCCGGCTTTGGGAATCCTGATTTGTTGCTGATGTGTTTTACCGATATCGGAATAGTGGGAATATATCTCCTGACGCCTTTTCACCATTAACGGAATTAAAATTTTCTCCTCTTTAGAATCGGAAAAAAGCACTTTGTTTTGTTGAACGCTTGGAAGCCCGAATTTAAGTCCCCTAAGACAAAGAAAAAAAGACAACCCCATAATAATTAAAACCGCTATTTTAAATAAAATGGGATTTTTCATATATTTATCTCCACTTTTTCATTTTGGCGTAATTAAGCACGCCTCTGTATATGGAATCGGCTATTTTCTTTCTTACGCTGAGTTTGCACAAATTGGCTTGATCCTTGCGATTGGTCATAAAACCCATTTCAACAAGAATGCCGGGCGCGTAAGTTCCCCTTAAAACATAAAAAGCCGCTTGTTTAACCCCGCGATTCACAAAAGGGGTCCGCTTATCAAATTCCTTGGCGACATAACCAGCCAATTTGCTTCCTTCATTCATGTATTCATTTCTTGCCAATGAATGCAAAAGCAAAGCCGCCGGATCAGGCTCCTCTTGTTTTTCTTCAAATCTTATTACGGAATTTTCATAATCCGCCACTTCCGCCGCCCATGGGTCCGAAGCGTTTTCCGACATAAAATATATTTCAAATCCCTGATTCCTTTTATGCCTTGACGCATTGGCGTGAATGGATATAAATAAATCGGCGCCGTATTCATTCGCGATTTTAGACCTTTCGCGCAAAGGAACGAAAACATCCGAATCTCTGGTCATTGAAACTTTGAAACCTTTTACTTTTTCAAGCTTCCATAAAAGAAGTTTTGCCACCTTTAAATTAATGGTTTTTTCTTTTAGTCCGAATATTTGCCGGCCGCCGCCGTCTCTTCCTCCATGCCCCGCGTCTATGACGATTCTTTTTATTGATGATTTATCCAATATCATTTTATCGGGAATATTCGGCATCTTCAGTTCGGAAACATTCTTTAACGCATTGCTCTCTTTGCTTAAATTTTGATTGGAATCTGACAAAATGGACGGAGCACCCAAAGCGCCGGCAGCATTTGAACTCTCTCCTCCATTAACGGTAATTTCCGGAGCTTCCCCTTCACCCGCTTTCCCGCTAAAATCCCGTCGCGGGACTATAATGGGAATATCACTATCTTCGTCGCCGGACTCAATAATATCCGAAGATATATCGCTCTTGCTTCCGGCCGCATTCACGCCATATATGTCAAAAACCAGCCTATTCGGCAATTGTAAAGTAAAACTTTTATATTCCTTAAAATTTTCGCCCAGAGATATTCCGATTTTGGCGCACTTATTCTCCTGAAACATTTCCATATTCTTAATTATCCCGTTATTTATGCCGATTTTCTCATCAGCATACAGCATGCCGCCCAGTATATTAACGCTTAAAAGGTTTCTTTCTTTCAGACTTTCCTGATACTCAAGAGCTTCAGACATATAAATCACTATTCTCGTTCTGTCTTTATATGAAAAGTGATTCACGGAATTGATATTAATGCTATGCGCCTCCTCCATAACGCCCGTTTTTTCATTATACGCGAGCTTAAAATTAAAAGCTTTTGAAAAATCCTCGGATATCAAAAAATCTTTTGAAATAAAGGCTTTCCCTCCTCTTACTATATATGGCCGGGACACTGACACTTTTTCTTTGTTTAAAATTATCTCGTCCTTATCGCGATAAAAAATAATTTTATTTCCTTTCACCTGAAAAAAAAGCTTGCCTGAAACGGGATACCAGTAAATCTTACCGCCTAAAAGCTTTGCGGTTTTGGACGCGTCCAAAAATATCTTGTCACTGAGAATATATGTATTGATTTTTCCGACATAGGCTCCGTTTTTCATAAAGGCTATTTTAGTCATCTTGGCATAAGCCATGGAAGAAAACACCAATAGCGACAATAAAACCATTTTTACCGTCTTTAAATATTTACTCATCAAAATCCTCCGTTAACGGCAGGTCAAGATTAAGATCAAGACTATGAACAACCTAAAAATATACACTGAGTTTAATTGCTTTTATATTCCTTGCCGTTCTTAACCTCAACCTCAATCTTGACCTGCCGTTTTATTCAAGTATCAATTTATAATCTTCCCATGTAAGCATCGGGTCGGAAAATAATTTCACGCTTCTATGCACATTTTTCTCAATTATATGCTGCTTCTTCTTTAGTATTTCAAGTATCATCGGATGCACTATAATCCTTAAATTTCCGCCTGGCCTGCCTAAAGTTAAATTCTGAATTTCACGCTGTATTTTTATTCTTATGCTCTCGGAAGAAAGAACTCTGCCCGAACCGTGGCATTCGGGACATTCCTCGGTAAGAAGACTTACCGTACTCTCTCTTTTTCTTTCTCTTGTCATTTCAACAAGACCAAGGCGAGTTATCGGCAAAATTCTTATTTTAGCCCTGTCTCTTTTAACAGCTTTCTCGAGAGTGCTCACTATGCGATGGCGGTTTGACGCCCTCTTCATGTCAATAAAATCTATGACCACTATTCCCCCGATATTTCTAAGACGCAATTGGCGCGCCACCTCGCGCGCGGCTTCCACATTGGTCAATGTCACTGTCTCTTCTTGAGAACGCGAACCGGTAAAACGCCCCGTATTAACATCTATCGCGCATAAAGACTCCGCCTCCTGTATTATTATACTGCCGCCATTAGGCAAAGGAATCTTTATTTTTCTTAATTCCGTAATCGATTTTTCAATATCAAAAGCCTTAAATATGGACGTTTTATTATTATAAAATCTAATTCTATCCTTTAATTCGGGCGAAATTTTCTTAACAAGATCCAAAACATTATTATAATCCTCTTTATTATTAAGCATGTATATGGAAACTTCATCGGATAAAATATCTCTAACCATTTGAAGAGTTAAATCCATATCCTTATGCAAAACATGAGGAGAACGCGATGATTCAAAACGCTTCATTATTGATTCCCAAGTGCGCATAAGATATTTAAGCTCTCTTTCAAGCTCTTTTTCACTGGCGCCTTCCGCTTCCGTTCTTACAATACAGCCTTTTTTATCCAAATCATTTGATTTGGCGATTTTTTTTATAATCTCACTAAGCCTTTTGCGCTCTTCATGATTATCTATATTCTTGGAAACGCCCACAAATTCTTGAACGGGAGTAAGAACCAAATAACGACCGGGCAAAGAAATATCCATGGTAACCTTCATGCCCTTGGTTCCGATAGCGTCCTTGGAAACTTGCACCATTACATGCTGATTTCTTTTCAACAGCCTCTCAATACCGTCTCTGTGACTGCCCAATACATCCGATATATATATGTACGCATTTTTATTAAGCCCTATATTTATAAACGCGCTTGATATTCCGGGAAGAACATTTTCCACCGTGCCTTTGTAAATATTACCCACAATATTGGCCGTCCCGCGCCGTTCCCAAAAAAGCTCGGCCAAATTATCATCCTCCATAATGGCAATTCTTGTTTCTTCAAAAGAAGTATTGGCGAAAATTTCCTTTTTAAACTTGGCTTTTGTCTGGGATGCCGATTTTTTGTTAGACGAATTTGTAAATCTCTTATTCATATTAGAAAACCTCGAATTCCCCGCCGGAATTAATCCAGTAGAGTTGTTTTTTTAAAATACCCGTTATTTTAGCCGAACTTCCGGCAATAAATTTAACGGCTTCTTCAGGCTTGATATTAAAACCCGGTTTAATCCTTAAAACCAAAATCACCAAGCCAGCTTCTTTGTGATGCTCCATTTTAATTATAAGCGGCCGGAAATTTATTTTTTTCGCTGTTTTACCGTCTTTAATTTTCTCAAAAATCAACTCTCTCTTTAAAAGAGCCCGCTTGATTTTATCTTGAGAAAAATCTTCCAAAAACTCTCCTCTCACTTCATATTCTACCGCGTTTACGCTTGATTCCAGCGATGGAAACAATAAAGGAATCCTTTTAGCCGAAACAAAATTAATGCCGGAAATCTCCATTTTATCAAATATCGCTTTTATATTATTTTCTTTCGCCAATTCCGTCAGATAAATATCAGCAAACTCGCATAAGCTTTCATATCCCATGCTAATCGCCGGACCAAACGAAATTTTAGGAAAAGCCTTTTTATTATTGGCCTTAAAAACGGGAATCTCGGATAAAACAACTCCTTTGCGAATTTCTCTCATTTGCTCCAAATGAGTTATATTTACGGCTTCACCCGTTCGGGAAAATTTAATTCGCAATCTGTATTTTGGAGAAATAACTTTATCCATATCTTTAATTTTATTCATAATTTCCGTAGTTCTCACTGCTTCTTTCTGTTTGTTTCTTCCGCGCTTTCGCGCTTACGCACTGTTTCTCTATGTCAACGCGAACCTTCTGGAATAAATGGATTGCGTTATTCCTATCGCTATCATTGTGGAAACCAAATTTGAACCGCCGTAAGACAGCAGCGGCAAAGGCACGCCCGCGACAGGATTTAAACCCAAAAGCATGCCGAAATTAACGCTAAAATAAACCAAAAACATTCCAAATATGCCGGAATTTACCAAATAACCAAACCTATCCTTGGCCATATACGCCGTATTTACAACTCTTCTCATTAAAAACACATATAAACCCATAACCAATATCATACCGACAAATCCCATTTCTTCGCCTATTACCGCCAAAATAAAATCAGTATGCCTCTCGGGAACGAAACCCAATTTTGCCTGCGTCCCGGAAAAAACTCCCTTTCCCATAAGTCCGCCCGAACCTATCGCCACTTGAGCCTGAATTAAATTATATCCCGCTCCCTTAGGATCGGTATTGGGAGAAAGAAACACCTCCAATCTTTTCTGCTGATAGTGTTTCATTTGCTTTTTCACCGCGATGCCCGAAAATAAACCCAATGTTATAACCGCCACTATGCCAATAAAATAAATCTTTGATATATTCCGATAAAACTCTGAAAATATAAACCATAACGCGTATCCCAAAAAAATCAAAATCACAAAAACAGCGGCCAAATGCCAATTAACGCGCGAAAGACCGTAAAAGAAATTAATAAAGGAATTTTGCATGAGTTCCGGATTTAAATCTATCATAGTCCACAAAATCGGCAATAAGACGGTTATAAAAGCAAAACCCATAATTAAAAAAATATGGAACAATCTCGCGCCAGCGCAAAAAAGCATTACTAAAACTATGGGCAGCATTGTCATAATAGCCGAAAAATCGGGCTGCTTAATAAGCAAGAAAAAAATCGGGGCCGATATAAATAAAACTCCCAAAACAGTTGAAAACTCTTTTATCTTGCCGATATTTTTATCCAGATAATTCGCCATAACAAGTATTAAACCTATTCTTACAAATTCCGAAGGCTGCACGGAAAAAAAGGGCAGCCTAAACCACGATTGAGCTCCCTTATCCGCAATACCGAAAAACAATACTCCAACTAAAGCGATAATCATGACGGAATAAACAATTTTCCATTGATCTTGAAAAATTTGATAATTAAAATTCCACATAACGAAAAAAGCGGTAAACGCGATTGGAAGAGCCAAAAGATGCGTTCTTACTATTTTCAGCTGATTGGGAAGCGCGACAACCGAAGAAAAAATAGATATTGTTCCTATCGCCAATAATATCGCGACAACGCCAAAAAAAACCCAGTCCATTTTACTTTTCTTTGTTTTTGATTTTTGTAAAAACATTTTTTAATCTACCTGTCTCCTACACACCTGCCACCTATTGCCCTGCTACCTGCCGTCGCACAGGCGGCTTCGTCAACTTGTGCCTGAGCGCAGCTTCAATAACGCGTCTGGCAATGGGCGCCGCGGCCGAAGAGCCATGCTCTCCATGCTCAACCAAAACACAAACCGCGATTTCCGAAGGATTGTCGTCTATTTGGGCGAAAGCCACAAACCACGCGTGATCTTCGCCATGAGGATTCTGAGCGGTTCCCGTCTTACCATAAACATCCGCGCCTTTTATTCTGGCGGAATAACCGGTTCCCTGTAAAACAACCTTTTTTAAAGATTCTCTTAAATGAATCCATGTGGATTTCTTTAAATTTATATTACTTAAAAGTTTTGGCTTTGATTCAAATGTTTTATAACCCTTCAAATTAACCACTTCATCAATATAATAAGGCTGCCAAAACTTGCCTTTATTTGCCACGGCGGCTATAACCTGCGCCATCTGAACGGGAGTAACCAGCATTTCTCCCTGTCCTATGCTTAAATTAAGAGTATCCCCTATAAACCAGTAACTTTTTTTCTTTGCTCTTCTTGAAGGTCCAAATACATTTCCGGATTTTTCATGCGGCATATTGATGCCGGTGGGAACTCCAAGCCTGAATATTTTGGCGTATTTCTCAATATTCAAAGGACCTGTCCTGATTCCGATATTATAATAGTAGACATCGCATGAATGAGTCATGCCTTCATAAAAATCCGTCAAGCCGTGTCCTTCTTTTTTCCAGCATTTAAAAACTCTGCTGCCCGCGTCAAAATATCCCGGACAAAAAATTTTTTCCTTCAAATCAATCTTTCCCGTTTCAAGCGCCGCGGCCGCGACTATAATTTTAAATGTTGAAGCCGGTGGAAAAGTGCCTTGCGTGGCATAATTAAATTCTTTAATGTTTTTAAGGTTTCCATTGGCGCCGGCTCTCCGAACAAAAGCGTTTAAATCAAAATCCGGCAAGGAAGCAAAAGCCAGAATAGCGCCATTGCGGGGATTAACGGCCACAACGGCTCCGCTGCCGCTGCCCGTCGCCCTTAACCCTTCTTCAGCCGCGACCTGAACCTTGGAATCTATGGTCAAATAAATATTTGAACCTCTAACGCTCTTCTTGCCCTCCAAAATTTGCATAAGCCTGCCCTTGGAATCAACTTCCAAATAAACACCGCCGTCTTTTCCCTTCAGCTCTTTTTCAAATCTTTTTTCAACGCCCGTTTTACCTATATATGAATCCATACTGTAATTTTTATCGTTGCGCAAATACTTCCATTCCCCCGGACTGATTTTACCGATATATCCGATTAAATGGCTTAAAAAACTATTCTTTGGATAAAATCTCCGAGCCTCGGTAATAATATTAATTCCCTGATAAACGGTTTTAAGCTCACTAATCAAAAACATGCTATGATCGGATAAATTTTCCGCGATTCTTACGGGAGTTCCTCTTTTTACCGCAAGGAAAAGCTTTTTTTTAATTTCCTCCAAAGAAACATCTAAATATTTGGAAAGACTGCCGGCAAGATATTCAGCGTATTGCGCCGATATGCCTCCGATAGGAAAATAAACAAGGGAAAAAGAAGGCCTGCTGCCGGCGACAAGAACCTTATCTTTCGTGAATATTCTTCCCCTGGAAGCCGTTTGAGAAATAATTTTGGTTTTATTTCTTTCCGCGACGCCTTTATAATGGTCATGCCTTAATATTTGAAGATTAACGATTTTTAATACGAAAAGAAAACTCAGAAAATAAACCGAAATTTTCAAAAAATTCAGCCGATTATGCGACAACTGCTTTTCAATCATAGGATTTTCAGTTTCCTTTTCAAATAATGGAAAATCGCGAACACAAAAGGCATCAATAAAGAATTGACAAGCGGCTCCACGAATAAAACCTTTAATCGCAACGGATTAACATCCGTAAATATCAAAGATAACATCTGATGAAATAAAAACACCAAAACCGACAATATAAAAACAAGAACGATTTGAGGAATCGGCATATCAAAATCAAAACGCTTTTTACTGATGTGAACCGCGTAGCACATAAGCGTATAAATCAAAGCGTAAGCGCCAAAAGCGTTAATACCCATCATATCCATATACAAGCCCCAAAAAAAACAAAAACTGAGGGCTGTTACGGGCTTTAAAAGTATGGCCAAACTTATCGCCGCCGTAAAAAGCATATTCGGAGCTATGTGAAAAAATGAAAAATGATTACTAAACAGCCAATAAGCCACGCTTACAATGATAAAAACAAATATATTCCCGATAAATTTCATTGTTTTTTATTTCCTTAAAACCTTGACATCATGCATTTCCTTCGGTAAATCTCTGGAAATAATATAAACCTCTTTAATAACATTAATGCTTATGGTTGGCAAAAGATCCGCTTCAATAAAATTCATAACCATATTTTTAGAGTATATTTTAGACACCTTTCCGATTGAAATTCCCTGAGGAAAAAGAATGCTGGTTCTTGAGGTGAAAACATCCATATCTTTCGCGATATCCGCTTTGATTGTAATATGACTCATTTTCAATAATTCCGCGCCGCGGCCTTCTATAAGACTTTCAGTTTCCTCTTTTCCAAAAACACCCACGGAAGAAAATCTATTATCGGTAATTAAAACCACCTTGGAAAAATTATTATATACTTCAAAAATCCTTCCGACTAAACCGACTGTTTCACCGTGGGCGGCTATAACGGTGTAATTGACCTTAATACCGTAATCAGACCCCTTATCAATAAAAAAAGAACTGTAACAATTATCGGGACTTTTATTGATAATTCTGGCCCAAGTTCCCCTCCATTCAAAAGAAGGACTCAAATCAAGAAGCTTAACCAGCCTCGCATTTTCTTTTATAAGCGTGCCGGCGTAATTTAAAAAAATGGTATTATTTTCTACCAAGGCGGAAAGCCGCCGATTTTCCTGATCGGTTTTAAGAAGATTTGAAATGTTCTTTGGAATATTGCGCAAATAAAATTCGGATGTCGCTCCGTAATTAAGAGCCGGATAAAGAACATAGCTAAATAACGCTCTAACGGAATAAACCAATTTGGAAGAGGGGAAAATCAGAAGAAAACACGCTATGGATAAATATATCGCCGCAACGGTTTTTGTTATATCCTTGTGACTGCCTATAGCCTTTAGCATCAATTCCCCTTGGGGCTTGAGAAAGGCAAAATACCGATTTAATAAAAGGCAAAGAGCATGGCGCCGGCGGCGCTAAAGTTAAGCAAACACGGGTGATATTTTAATAAAGCTCTCTTACGCGTATAATTAATAATATTTATCATTTGCGATAAGACCCAAGAAAATCGGTTTTTTGCTGTATACTGTCGAGTTCTTCTAAAAATTTTCCGCAGCCTAAAGCCACGCAACTCAAAGGATCAGCCGCTCTATGAACGGGAAGATCCGTCTCTTGCCTAAGTAATTCCGGAAACCCCTTTATCAAAGAACCGCCTCCGGCAAGCACTAATCCTCTATCTATCAAATCAGCCGCCAATTCCGGCGGAGTCTCTTCCAAAGTCTGTTTTAAAGCTTCCACTATTAAACGAACGGGCTCCATTAAAGCTTGTCGTATTTCTTCGGATGTAACAAGAATGGTTTTAGGCAAACCCTTATTCTGATCTCTTCCCTTTACTTCTATGGTTTTTTCTTCTTTAAGTGGGAAAACGGAACCAATTTTTATTTTTACTTGTTCAGCCGTAGTATCGCCAATTACCAAATTATGTTTTTTCTTAAAGTACTGCACTATACACTCATCCATTTCATCGCCCGCAATATCCAAAGATCTGGAAACAACCATTCCTCCAAGCGAAATAACCGCTATCTCCGTAGTGCCGCCGCCTATATCGCAAATCATGCTGGCATGCGGGTCCGAAACAGGCAAGTCCGAACCTATGGCGGCCGCCATGGGCTCTTCAATCAAATAAACTTCGCGCGCGCCGGCTTGTTCAGCCGACTCTTGAACCGCTCTTTTCTCAACTTCCGTTATTCTGGCGGGAATTCCTATAACTATTCTGGGGTGAAGAAGATTTTTTCTATTATGAACTTTCCTAATGAAATACTTAATCATTTCCTGCGTAACTTCAAAATCAGCGATAACGCCATTCTTCAAAGGCCTAACGGCCATTATATTGGAGGGAGTCCTGCCAAGCATAAGCTTAGCCTCGCTGCCAACGGCAAGGACTCTCCTTTTATCTTTATCAATCGCCACTACGGAAGGCTCTCTCAAAACTATGCCTCTGCCCTTGACATATACAAGAGTATTGGCTGTTCCCAGATCTATCCCTATATCATTGGAAAAAAAACTAAAAAAATAATCAAACATTTAATCCACCAACTTAATCATCGCTATTTCAGCGTCATCGCCTTTTCTAAAGCCGATTTTTATAATTCGAGTAAACCCGCCGCTTCTTTCTTTATACCGGGGAGCGATAATATCAAACATTTTATCAAACGCCGCTCTATCCCTTATAATCCGTCTAACCTCAAGCTTTCTGCCCTTTTTGGCGTCTGTAATAATTCTCTCGACAAAACCTCTTAATTCTTTGGCTTTGGGCAATGTGGTTTTTATTTTCTCGCTCATTATAAGACTCTGAGTCATATTGGTGTACATCGCCTTTCTGTGAGAACCTGTTTTAGACAGTTTTTTACGTCCTAAATTTTTAATCATATCAATCTCCGTTAACAACAGTTCAAGGCTTAGGTTAAGATTAAGAAAAACTAAAAAACATATTGATTTTAATTATTTACATTGCTGTTCTTAATCTCAATCTTAATCTGCCGTTATTTATTCGGCCTTAATGCCAAGACCTAAGCCCATCTCCACCAATTTTTCCTTTATTTCGTCAAGGGACTTTTTGCCGAAATTCTTAACCGCCAGCAAATCTTCATCCGTTCTATGGACAAGCTCTCCGATTGTTCTTATGCCGGCAACTTTTAAACAATTTGACGCGCGAGACGAAAGTTCAATCATTTCAACTCCCTGTTCAAACATACTCGAATCGCTATCCGTTTTTTGAGATTCTTTTTCAGTGGCCCGAACCTTGGAACTATCTCCGGATTTATCTTTTCCGCCGAGAAAAGGCAATAAAGACTTTTTAAGCAAAGCGGCCGTTTGATTAATCGCCTTAACGGGCGTGATGGTCCCATCCGTCCACACTTCAATCACAAGCCTGTCATAATCGGTTCTTTGACCGACTCTCGCGTTTTCCACCAAATAATGAACTTTTTGTATGGGAGAAAAAAGAGAATCCATGGGAATAAATTCCATCGGCAAATTTATTCTGGCTTTTATTTCTTCGCTTGTAAGATATCCCGCTCCTCTGGCAACTTCAAATTCGGCCTCAAATTCCGTTCCCGATTCAAGATGCGCTATCACAAGATCCTTATTGACAATCTTAATATTGGCATTTTCCCGTATATCGGAAGCTTTAACTTCCTTTTTTCCTTTAAGCGAAACATAAAGCGTCTCGGGGCCGTCGCCGGTCATTTTTAGCCTGAGTTTTTTCAAATTCAAAAGTATATTAATGACATCTTCTTGAACGCCTTTGATTGTTGAATATTCGTGGGTGGCTCCTTTAATTCTAACCGCAACTATAGCCGCGCCATCCAAACTTGAAAGCATGACTCTTCTTATGGAATTACCCACGGTATGCCCGTATCCGCTTTCATAAGGCTCCGCTATAAATTTAGCATAGCTATTGGTCGCGGTTTTTTCATCTACGGTAATACTCTCCGGTATGTGAAGCTGCTTTGAAAAATCTTGAGTCATAATGTGCTGCCTCCTAAATTATTTAGAATAATATTCCACTATAAGCTGCTCGTCAACTTTTATGGAAACTTCGCTTCTATCCGGCCAACGCTCAACTTTTCCCGTAAGGGTTTCCGGATTAAAACTTAAAAAACTGGGGCGAAGAGAGCCTTTTTCGGCATGCTCAAGACCCTGTTTAATAATGAATCGTTCGGCTATTTTCGAATCAACACTGACGGTATCGCCGGGCTTAAGAATATAAGACGGAATGGAAACTTCCCTGCCATTAACCTTAACATCGCCATGGTTTACCATCTGGCGAGCGGCCTTCAATGAAACCGCGAAACCCATTCTTCTGACTATGTTATCCAATCTTATTTCCAAAAAACGAAGAAACGACTCTCCGGTTTGTCCTTTGACTTTCGTAGCCATGGAATAAAATCGTTTAAATTGCGCTTCGCATATCTGAGCGGAAAATCTCGCTATTTGTTTCTCTCTAAGATGCTTGGCATAATCAGACACCTTTCGGCGCCGACCGGAAAATTTATTATCCCTGCTCGCTTTTTGGCGATCAACAATACAATTGTTATAACATTTGCTTCCCTTGAGAAACATCTTCTCATTAAGCCTTCTGCATTTTTTGCAACTGGGTCCCGTATATCTTGACATTGGTACTAAACCTCCTAATAAAATTCAAGTGCGTAAGTTATTTTTTAGAACTGCCGCTCTTTCGCGCTACCTTTTTTAAACTCTTCTGGGTTTTGGCGGCCTGCATCCATTGTGAGGAATGGATGTCACATCTTTTATACTCATAACATGAATACCGGCTTGAGCTATGGCTCTAATAGCCGTTTCTCTGCCCGGACCGGGTCCATTTACAAGAATATGCGCCTGCCGAACACCGTATTCCATAGCCTTCGCCGCCACTTTTGACGCGGTAATTTGCGCCGCGAACGGAGTTCCTTTTTTTGATCCTCTGAATCCGTTAGAACCGGATGTTGACCAACACAAAACATTTCCTCTCTCATTTGTTATGGTTACCAAAGTGTTATTAAAGGAAGAATTGATGTACACCTTTCCAAACGCTATTGTTCCATAATGTTTTTTCTTGGCAACGCGCCTGGAACTTCCTTTTCCGCCATCTTTCGCTTTTTTATCTTCACTCATATTAAAAAACCTCCGTTAACTGCGGGTACAACTAAAATTGTTTGCTTTTTTATTTAGTCGCCGACCCTATGGTTTTTCTTCTTCCACGACGAGTCCGGCCGTTTGTTTTTGTTCTCTGTCCGCGAGAAGGAAGACTTCTTCTGTGTCTTATCCCTCTATAACTGCCTATCTCGATATATCTTTTTAAATTCTGAGACACTTCCCTTCTTAATTCACCCTCAACTCTGTATTCTTTAATGATTAGCGAATTAATAAGACCTGTTTGCTCTTCGGTAAGATCCCTGACTCTTGTTGAAGGGTCCACCTGATTTCCCAGCTCTTTTAAAATCTTTTTAGCCAAAGAATCGCCTATCCCGAAAACATAAGTCAACGCAACATCTATCCGTTTGTTTCTTGGTAAATCCAATCCTACTATCCTTGCCATAATTTTTTCTCCAAAAAATAGTTTTCCGCCATTACTTCCCTGACGAACCCGTGACAGCCCGCCGAATCGCAGTGGAGGGCAAACAACCGTGGAATTATCCTTGTCTCTGCTTATGACGAGGCTCTGAACAAATAACCCTTACCACGCCTTTTCTTTTTACAATTTTGCACTTATTGCAAATCTTTTTAACACTGGCTCTGACTTTCATTGATTATAAGCTCCTAATAAAAAACTCTCAAACGATCATTTTATTCCTAAACTCCACGCTATGAATTCTAAACTGTTTTTCACTCATTTAGAACGATAGGTTATTCTTCCCCTCGACAAATCATATGGAGACAATTCAACTCTAACCTTGTCTCCTTGCAAAATTTTTATATGATGAATTCTCATTTTACCCGATATATGCGCCAAAATAATTTTACCGGGAGCAATTTCAACTCTAAAACTTGCATTGGGAAAAGACTCCAATACTATTCCTTCAACCTCTATTTTTTCGCTATTATTAGACATATCTTTCTATTATACTAAATAACAGGTATATTAGATAGCTTATACCTCGCTTAAAATATCGCAACCCAAATCCGTAACACAAACAGTATGCTCAAAATGAGCCGAATAACTCCCATCGGAACTGACAGCCGTCCAACCATCTTTTTTAATGGTAATATCACCTTTTCCCAAACAAACCATGGGTTCTATGGCAAGCGTCATGCCGGAACGAAGAAGAATGCCTTTTCCGGCAAACCCGTAATTGGGTATTGAAGGATCTTCATGAAGCCGACGACCTATTCCATGGCCCGTAAAATCCTTCACCACACTCATTCCTTCTTTTTCAACAAATTTTTCCACCGCGTGAGAAACATCTCCCAAATGAACTCCGGCTTTAACAACAGCCAACGCTTTATTCAAAGATTTTTTGGTAACATCCACCAATTTAAGATGCTCCGGCTTGACTTTTCCAACCGCGACAGTTATAGCCGCATCGCCATAAAAACCGTTTAGAAGACTTCCAACATCAAAACTTACGATATCGCCATCCTTTATAATTCTTTCGGAACTCGGAATACCGTGCACCACTTCCTCATTGATTGAAACACAAAGAGTGGAAGGATATCCCCTATAACCTAAAAATCCGGGTTTCGCGCCTTCGTCTTCTATTTTTTTCCGGGCTATCCGGTCCAATTCTTCCGTTGATATGCCGGGACAAACTTCTTCTTTCAAAAGAACGAGTGTTTTAGCGACTATCTTCGCGGCGGCCCTAAGCCTTTCAACTTCTTCGGAATTTTTTATTTCCACCATAATCAATTTTTAACCGGTAAACATAATCTTCCCGGCCATCACGCTTTAATTACTCCGAAATTCACGGCGGGGAAATCTGCGGAGGATTACTTGTTTGCAATCTCGGTTTTTATAAAGGAAACTATATTTTCAGTTATAACTTTGGCGTCTCCGCGAGCCTTAATCTCATAAAACACTCCATTGGCGCGATAATATGAAATAAGAGGCTCGGTCAAATCTTTATAAACCATTATTCGTTTTTCTATGACGGCGGGCTTATCATCTTCCCTAAATAAAAGCGGTCCGGCGCAATCGTCGCAGACATTTTCTTTTTTAGGGGGACTTGAAATAACATTATACACCTTTGAACATTTGGAACATACTCGTCTGGAACTGATTCTTTCAACAACCTCCGCTTCATCAACATTAAGAAAAATAACCGCGTCCAATTCCATTTTCTTGGATACCAATAAAGCGTCCAGCGCTTCTGCCTGATCCAAAGTTCTTGGAAATCCGTCAAACAAAAAACCCTTCTCAACTTTTTCAAACTTGGAGTTTATAACTTCCAAAACGATTTTATCGTCAACAAGTTTCCCGCCGGATAAATATTCAGCGACCTTTAATCCCAAAGGAGTTCCTTTGGCTATTTCTTCTCTAAACAAATCCCCCGTTGAAAGATGCTCCATTCCAAGCAACGAAGATAAAGCCTGCGCTTGAGTTCCCTTGCCGGAACCGGGATATCCCAAAAGAATGATATTCATTTTTAAATTCCTCAAAATGCCCAAATATTAAATTTAAACAGCGAATTACTTTACTGAATCTTTCTGATTTCTTGCTTCTGACTTCTATTTTTTCTTAAGAACCGACATTAAACCAACGCCCTTTAATTTTACTGCGCTTGGAGAAACCTTCATAATTTCTCATTACCATATGCGCTTCCATCTGAGATACGGTATCTAAAGCGACACCGACAACAATCAAGAGAGAGGTTCCGCCCAAATAAAACGGAATATTAAATTTGACCCTAAGATAATCCGGTATAAGACAAATAGAACAAACAAAAAGAGCTCCGCCGAGCGTTATTCTATTCATAACTCTTTCAATGTAATTGGCTGTTTGATCTCCGGGTCTTATTCCGGGAACAAACCCGCCCCATTTTTTCATATTATCCGCCAAATCTTTCGGATTTATGCTGACCGAATTATAAAAATAACAGAAAAATATAATCAAAAGCCCGTAAAGCACCTGATAAAAAATGCTTGTGGGGCTCATTAAACTCATCATCGTGGTTGCCCACGCGGCCTGAGGATTAAACTGTATTATTGTATACGGCACGCTCAAAAGCGACATGGCGAATATAACGGCTATAACGCCGCTTTGATCAACTTTTAAAGGCAGGAAAGTGCTGACTCCGCCATAAACTTTTCTTCCGACCATCCTCTGCGCGTATTGTATGGGTATTTTTCTTTGAGCGGTTTCAACCCAAACGACAAAGGCCATAAGAGCAAGAACCGCGGCCAAAATTATCAGCGCAATTAAAATACTCATTTCATCCACTTGCACCAACTTAATCATATTGCTAATCGCTCCGGGCAAACCGTTTACTATTCCGGCGAAAATTATAAGAGAAATACCGTTGCCTATCCCTCTTTCAGTCATCTGTTCTCCGAGCCACATAATAAAAATCGTTCCGGTGGTAAGAGTCAAAACGGTAACAAAATAAAAAGACACGGTAGGATCTGAAATGATGGGAATATTTCCCGGCGTGGGCATTTTACCCAATGCCATTGTTAAGCCGAAAGATTGGAAAGCGGCCAAAAACAAAGTAAAAACTCTGGTTATCTGCACGACTTTTTTATGCCCCTGCTCTCCTTCTTGTTTTAATCTGTCAAGATAAGGAAAAACATGCGCCCCCTGAACAAGACTCATGATGATGGACGCGTTAATATACGGCATAACACCCATTGAAAAAATGGAAAATCTGCTTAAAGCTCCTCCGGAAAACATATCCAAAACTCCGAGAACTCCGCTGGAACTGTTTTGAAAAAGGGATTGTATGGCCGCCGTATTTATGCCGGGTATCGGAATTAAAGCGCCCAAACGATAAACAGCTAAGGCCACCAAAACAAAAATTATCCTGCGCTTTAAATCTTTGATTTTAAAAACATTAGCTATTTGCTGCATGTTTTCTCCTTTAAGTTTCAAATAAATAATCTAAAACCCGAAGCTTTAAACAAACTATCAAACACCAAAGTTCAAACAAATTATTTGGAAACGAACTTCTTGGCTCTCATTTCTTGCCTTTTGCTTTTTGCTTTTTGGGGCTTTGCGGCAACTTCAATTAAAACGGCTTTCCCGCCGGCCTTTTCTATCTTTTCTTTGGCTGACGCGGAAAACGCGTGAGCTGTAACATTAAATGATTTTTTCAAAGCTCCTGTGCCCAAAATTTTTAAAAGGCCTTGCCTTTTTATCAAGCCTTTGGATTTTAACACTTCGGAATTTATATCCTTGACGCCGCTAAAAAACTTTTCAAAAATACCGATATTAACCCATGTATATTTCGTTTTAAACCGGGTATTATTGAAACCGCTTTTAGGAATTCTTCTCAACAGAGGCATCTGTCCGCCTTCAAAACCATTTCTTTTGGAACCGCCGGAGGTTGAATTCTGGCCCTTTTGTCCGCGCGTGCTTGTTTCCCCGTGTCCCGAACCTCTACCGCAACCAAGTCTTTTTTTCCTATGTATTGAACCAGTTTTAGGGCATAAATTGTTTAAACTTACCATGATAATTTCTCCTGTTTAACTGCAGGTCAAGGCCAAGATTAAGGTTCAGAGTTTTTCTTTTTTCTTAACCTCAATCTTAATCTGCCGTAATTTATTGAACGCCTCTCAGCTTTAAAACTTCTTCCCTGCTTTTTAAATTTTCCAAAGCATCCATCGTGGCGTAGACACTGTTAAAATAATTTCTGGTTCCAAGATTTTTAGTAAGAACATTTTTAACTCCGGCCGCCTCAAGAACCGCTCTGACTCCTCCGCCGGCTATAAGACCCGTTCCGGAAACGGCGGGCTTCATCCAAACTTTTCCCGCGCCAAAATTCCCTATTATTTCATGAGGAATACTGGATTCCAATAACGGAAAGGTGAACATGTTTTTTTTAGCGGCTTGCGTAGCTTTCATAATGGCGGGCTGAACTTCATTGGATTTCCCGACAGCCACACCCACTGAGCCATTGCTATCGCCTACCACAACAAGCGCGTTAAAAGAAAATCTTTTTCCACCCTTAACCACTTTAGTTACCCTGTTTATGGTAACAACAATGCTTTTTTCTTCAGCAAGAAGATCAGTGTTAAAAGTTACTCCGTCTTTGGATTTTTTCGTCTTATCCGCGACATTATCCATTTTAGTTTCTTTAGCGTCTTTAGCTATCATTTATAATTCTCCTTTAAAAAACGCTATGCGTTTTTTACCCCTCCGTGCTTAGATTTTACTATTTCCCGCGTTTAGATTCCTCTGGAATTAGCGGGGAATTAAATCTACGGGGGGTTTATACTTAATGCGTTTTTTACCCCTCGCGCTTATCCCTCTACAGCGGGATACGAAAGGCCATTATGCTTCAAATTTCTAAAACTGAAGACCACCCTCTCTCGCGCTATCAGCAAGAGCTTTTATTTTTCCATGGTACAACCTTCCGCCTCTGTCAAAGCAAACTTTTTTTATTCCCGCTTTCACGGCGCGCTTAGCGACTAATTCGCCGACAATGCGGGAGGTGGCTATATTTTTGCCTGACGCAAGCTTCTTATTCTTCAACTCTTTATCCAAACTTGAAGCGGCTACAAGAGTCCGGCCTTTTACATCATCCACAATTTGCGCGTAAATATTCTTTGAACTTCTATGCACTTGCAAACGAAGTAAATGCAAACCATTTTGAAAAAGCCTTTTTCTCGTTCTATCTTTTCTAAATTTATATTTTCTCTGTTTGGTTATCATAATACTCTCCGGTCCTTCTAATAGTTCACGACACTTTATGAAGCATCGCTTCCTTGTCTGTAAATATATTCCTTTTCTGGCTGCCACGCTGGTTTTATTTTTTTTCTCCTGCGCCTGCGGCGGTTTTACCCGCTTTTCTTATTACATGCTCGCCTTGATATCTGATACCCGTTCCTTTATACGGCTCGGTAGGTCTTATTTTTTTTATCTTGGCCGCCATATTGCCCACAACTTCTTTATCAAAATGAGTAAGCGTAAGAACAGTGTCTTTATTTTCAAATTTCATCGTCATTTTGTCGGGAATATCAAATTCAACCGTATGAGAAAAACCGACATGCAATATAAGTTTCCGCCCTTGAACAAAACCCTTATAACCGACTCCTTTTATTTCCAGCACTTTTGAAAATTCTTTTTCAAGACCTTCAAGCATATTGCTTATCCTGGCCCTCGTGGTGCCAAATATCGCCGATAATCTCTTATCTGATGACGAGCCGTCCAGGGAAAGCTGTATCATGGAGTCCTTAATATCGATATTTATGCCAAGAGGCAGCTCATAAGACCCCTCACCCTTGGTCCCTTGGGCAAAAAGAACACGCTTTTCAAGTCTTACTTTGACTTTATCTGAAATTTTAATTGGCTGTTTTCCCACTCTGCTCATAATTTTATCCTCTTAGTTTTAAAACTTTTTTATTGCAACCTGAGACCTGTTGCATATCTCCTGTAACCTATATTACCACACATGGCAAAGAACTTCTCCGCCAACTTTCTCCTTTCTGGCATTACGATCAGTCAATAAGCCTTTGGAAGTGGATAAAATAGTTACCCCAAAAGCCGCTCTGATGCGAGGAATATTATCATGAGACCTGTAAACCCTTAAACTGGGCTTTGAAACTCTCTTCAAACCTTTTATAACCGGCTTTTTGTTTTTTGTATATTTCAAAGTTATTCTTATAACTTTTCTTTTGGCGGTTTTCTTATTAACTTCAACGGATAAAAGCTTATAGTTTGAAGTAAAACCCTCCTCCACAAGAATCTTTGCTATGCCGGCCTTAAAAGTGGAAAAAGGAATATCAACCTTTTCCTTAGTCTTGGCATTCGCGTTTCTTATCGATGTCAGCATATTGCTTACCATATCCATATCTCACCTCTTAGAAGCCTGTCTTCTTGCAAAGAATTAAGCCTCAAAATATTTTAATAAACTTCCCGTAATTTAAATCTTTTTGCTTCTTACTGCTTCCTGCCAAGCTGAGTTTTTTCTCTAAACTCTCAACTCCGAACTGTTTTTTACCAACTTGATTTTTTCAAACCGGGAATAAGGCCGTCGTGAGCCATCTTTCTCATGCATATTCTGCAAAGGCCAAAATCTCTGTAATATCCTCTTGGTCTTCCGCATATTTGACAGCGGTTTCTATGCCGCGTTGAAAATTTTTGCGGCTTGCGCATTTTAGCCATCCAAGCATATGTAGCCATAATTATTTACTCCTTAGTAAGTTCTGCGGATAAACAATCTATCCTTTTATTTTTTTAGGCTTCTCAAAAGGCATGCCAAGATACTTAAGCAATACCTGCGCCATTTTATTATCTTTCGCGGTAGTGACAAAAGTTATATTCATTCCCTGCGCTTTGGGAGACCTTTCAATATCAATCTCCGGAAAAATATGATGCTCTTTAAGCCCTATATTAAGATTTCCGCTTCCATCAAAAGCTTTCGGATTAAACCCTTGAAAATCTCTTATTCTCGGAACCGCGATGGAAACGAACTTATCAAAAAAATCATACATTCTATCGCCTCTAAGAGTAACCTTTACTCCTATGGGCATTCCTTCTCTGAGCTTAAAATTTGAAATTGACACTTTAGCCCGTCTTATTTGAGGAAGCTGCCCCGTCACCGAAGCCAAATCATCTTTAGCTTTATCCAAAGCTTGAATATTTTCCTTGGCTTCATTTATACCCATATTGATTACGATTTTATCCAAGCGCGGTATCGCCATGGAAGATGAATATTTAAATTCTTTCATTAAAGCCGAAAGCACTTTTTTATTGAATTCATCTTTTAATCTGGAGATATATTTTTCACCGCCGTTTTCTTTTTTCACTTTTTCTTTAGTCATCTTAAAACCACCTTTATTAAACCAATTAAATCATCAACTCGCCGCATTTGCGACAAACGCGAACCTTATCTCCCGTTTGCATTTTGGAGAATTTCACTTTTACTCCCTTATCGCATTTTGGGCATATAATTTTGACATTGGACGCGTCTATGGGCCCTTCAACCTTATGTATTCCGCCCGGCTTATCTTTTCCCGGCTTTTTATGCTTTGTGCGCATATTCACGCCGATAACAACGACTTTGTTTTTAACCGGGAAAACCTGCTTGATTTCGCCTTTTTTGCCCTTATCGGCTCCGACTATAACCACAACTTTGTCCTTCTTTTTTAATTTAAACATAATATTTTATCCTTAGAGAAACGCTAAATTACTTCCGGCGCCAATGAAACTATTTTAAGAAAATTCTTGGCTCTAAGCTCTCGCGCCACAGGACCAAAAACGCGCGTGCCTTTCGGATCGCCATTGGCGTCCAAAATACATACGGCATTATCATCAAATCTTATGTACGAGCCGTCTCTGCGTCTTTTTTCTTTTTTTATTCTCACGACCACCGCTTTAACAACCTCGCCCTTTTTAATAGCGGTATTGGGCAAAACATCTTTAACGGAGCAGACGCAAATATCCCCTAAAGAAGCGTATCTCCTGACACTTCCGCCGAGGACTTTAAAGCACTGCACTTTTCTGGCTCCCGAATTATCCGCCACATTGCATATTGTTCTTAACATTATCATAGTAATTCTCCAAAATCAAATACGCTTATTTTGCCTGCAACCGCAAACTCGCCTGTCCGGATATTACTCCGAAATCCGCAAAAAGATTACTTATTTGCTTTGGTGATAATTCGCGTAATTCTCCATTTTTTAAGTTTTGATTGAGGTTTAACGCTCATAATCTCGACCAAATCGCCGCTCAATGATTCATTTGCTTCGTCATGAGCGTAAAATTTTGAATGCCTTCTCTGCGTCTTTTTATAAAAAGGATGCTTAATAATTCTTTCAACACTGACAACGCGGGTCTTATTCATTTTATCAGACACCACGATTCCCTGAACCGTTTTTCTTTTATTTCTTTCCGCCGTCTTTTCTTTGTTCTCATCCATTAGCAGTTACCTCTGTTTTAGCTTTAGCTGTTTCTTTTTCCTTCAGCCATGTCCGCACCATGGACATTTCTCTCCTAATGCTTCTTATTTCCAAAGGATTTTCAAGCGGAGCCGAAACTCTTTTGAATTTCATTTGAAAAAGTTTTTTCTCCAAATCTCTAATATGAGACTCAAGCTCTGCGGATGACATGTTTTTTAAGTTTTCTTTGTCTTTTCTCTTCATAATTAATCTTCTCTCACAACTAACTTGGTTTTTATCGGAAGCTTCGCGCTGGCTTTGATCATAGTGTCTTTGGCCTCTTCAAGGCTCAAACCTTCCAGCTCAAACATTATTCTTCCGGGCTTAACGACAGCGACCCAATGATCCGGCGCGCCTTTTCCTTTTCCCATTCTTGTTTCGGCGGGATGTTTTGTAATGCATTTATCCGGAAATATTCTTATCCACATCTTCCCTTTTTTTCTTACCCGTCTCATTATGGCGATACGGCAAGACTCTATCTGTCTTGAAGTTATCCATCTGGGCTGAACGGCCTTTAAACCGTACTGTCCGAATAAAATCTCCGTTCCCCCCTTAGCCGTTCCTTTTATCTTCGGCTTTGTTTGAGGTTTTCTATACTTTACTCTCTTAGGCATTAACATAAAACTCACACTCCTTATGCAAAAATTTATTCTTTCTTGGCTTCTTCCGTTTGCTTTGCTCCGCCGATATTGCCGTCAACGGATGATTCCTGAGTTTCAAACTCTTTAAGTTGATTTACCAAATCCTTTCTGGTTTTGGCGAAAACAAGCTTTCTAAATATCCAAACCTTTACGCCTATTTTACCCATCACCGTATTGGCTTCCACAAAACCATAGTCTATATCCGCGGAAAAAGTCTGAAGAGGAACTCTTCCTTTTCTCAGCCATTCCCTGCGCGCTATTTCATTGCCTCCCAAACGACCGGAGACCATAACTTTTATCCCCAAAGCTCCGCTTTGCATGGTTCTTTCCATAGCCCTTTTCATCGCTCTTTTATAAGCGATTCTTTTTTCTATTTGAAAAGCGATGGACTGACCGACAAGCATGGCATCAAGCTCCGGTTTTTTTATTTCCGCGACATTCACAAAAAATTTTCTGGAAGTTAATTTTTCAATATCTTTTTTAAGATTTTCAATATCAATGCCTCTTCGGCCTATGACAATTCCGGGCCTGGCGGTATGAATGGTAAGCTTAAGAAAAGAACCGGCTCTTTCAATATCAACCCGGCTAACGGAAGCCAAATGAAATCTGTCCTTAATCATATTTCTTATTTCATAATCTTCACGAATCAATTCCGGCATATGCTTGGGAGAAAACCATCTGGAACTCCAGTCTTGAATATACCCCAGACGAATACCTTTAGGATGAATTTTTTGACCCATATTATTTAACCTCTTTAGAATCGGACACTATAACCGTTATATGACACATGCTTCTTTTAAACGGCATCGCTCTGCCCATTGGTCCCGCGTTAAAACGCCTCAAAGCCTTCATAGAGCCCATGCACGAATACGCGGTTGTTATCCAAACAGACTTTAAATCCACTTTTTTGCCGAGTTTAACCGATAAATTAGCCCCGGCCGACATCACGGCTTTGTGAACTATATCTGATGGACGCTTGGATATAAATTTTAATATTTGCTCGGCCTCATATAAAGTTTTTCCCTTAACCTTAGTTAAAACCTGGCCTACTTTTCTTGTTCCGTATCTTTGATATTTCAAATAGCATTTTGCTTCCATAGTTAAATCAGTAATTCAGAGGTCAGAGGTCAGAAATCTCCGCCATTACTTCTTCGACGGACCCGCCACGCTTCATTGGCGGAAGATAAATACGGAACTCCATATAAATCTTGCTTCTTACTTCTTGTTTCTCCAATTTACTATCCTCCTTATTTCAAATCAGCGGTTCCCTTAGTGTGAGACACGCCATGACCTTTGAACAATCTGGTAAATGAAAATTCTCCAAGCTTGTGTCCAACCATTCTGTCGGTAACATAAACCGGTAAAAACTTACGGCCATTATGCACCGCGAATGTGTGTCCGATAAACTCGGGAACAATAGTGCAAGCTCTGGACCATGTTTTAATAATTTTTTTCTCTTCCGGATTCATCTTCTGCACTTTCGCGAGAAGCTTTATATCCACAAAAGGACCTTTTTTTGACGACCTGCTCATAAATTTTTCTCCTTATTACTCTTTGGGTCTCCGTATCAACTTATCACCGTCTTCCCGTATTTACGCCGTTTCTTACTCTGTTTTTATTTCTTTTTTCTTCTATCCTGAACAATCATCCAACTCCAAATCTTACTCGGATTCCTGGTTTTATAACCTTTTGACGGCTGATTCCATGGAGACCGAGGAACATTGTTACCCTTTGAACGACCTCTGCCTCCGCCCAATGGATGGTCGCAAGCGTTCATGGCGGTGCCTCGGACAGTGGGCCTTATGCCGCGATGCCTGTTTCTTCCGGCATTTCCTATGGTTATGGTATTATGCTCGGTATTACTCACCTGACCGATGGTGGCAAAACATTTTTTCAAAACTTTTCTTATTTCGCCGGAAGGCATCTTAATTGAAGCGTATTTGCCCTCTTTAGCCATAAGCTGAGATTGAGTGCCGGCAGAGCGCGCGAATTGAGCGCCCCTTCCCGGCTGCATTTCTATAGCGTGTATAAAAGTTCCTTCGGGAATGGCGGAAAGAGGCAGCGCGTTTCCGACTTTAATATCCGCGTCCGGACCGCTCATAAGCTTTTCACCGACTTTCAAACCATTGGGAGCTATGATATAGCGCTTTTCCCCATCCACATAATGGAGAAGAGCGATTCTGGCGCTTCTATTGGGATCATACTCTATGGAAAACACTTTCGCGGGAATGCCCGACTTATTTCTTTTGAAATCTATTATCCTATAGCTTCTCTTATGTCCTCCGCCATGGTGCCTGACCATGATTCTTCCCGTATTATTTCGACCGCCCTTTTTCCTAAGTCCCACCAAAAGACTTTTTTCAGGCACGGTTCTTGTAATATCCGAAAAATCACTAACGGTTATGGTTCTTCTTGACGGTGTATACGCTTTAAATGATTTCACTGGCATAAAAAACTCCTCTCTTCTTTCAACTCTACCCTGATATACATCAGGGTACCATGGGTTTATCCCATGGTAAACTCCGAACTCTAATTACTTAGGCAAAGAAGTTAAATCTATTTTCTGACCCTTTTTAACGGTTACAAACGCTTTTTTCCAATCCGAACGCAGGCCCTGATATCTTCCAACTCTATGCATTTTACCGTGAGAGTTAAGCGTGCGAACCTTTTCAACCTTAACTTTAAACACCGTTTCCACGGCTTTCTTTATCTCAATCTTATTGGCTTTTGTGTCAACCTTAAAAGAATATCTGTTTTCTTTATCTTTCAAAGTAACGCTCTTCTCGCTCAAAATAGGAGACAAAAGAACTCTTAAAATAGATTTACTCATGACCATCCTCCGTTACATCTCTAACAAATTATTTAGCTGAAACTTTCTCTGCTTTAGGATTTAAAAACTCCGTTAAATCTTTCATTCCCGCTATGGTAAAAATAATCGCGCGAGCCCTTAAAATTTCATAAGCATTTATATTTCTCGCCAAAGTCCATGAAACTTCTTTCATATTTCTTGAGGCGAGAGAGAACTTATCATTGGGCTCATCGGAAACAAATAAAACTTTTTTGCATTCAATTTTCAGCGCTTTAAAAATTCCCCTAACCTGCTTGGTTTTGGCTTCCGTGATATCCAAATTATCAACAACCGTTATCGCGCCATCCGCGTATTTGGACGAAAGAGCTTCCAATAAAGCCGCTCTTCTTTTTGTCTTTGGCATATCCAGTTTAAAAGAATGAGCGCGCGGACCAAAAACAACACCGCCGCCTCTCCATAAAGGAGAGCGATTGCTTCCGTGTCTGGCTCTGCCGGTGCCTTTTTGCTTCCACGGCTTTTTCCCGCCTCCGGACACTTCATTTCTTTTTTTAGCTTGAGCCGTGCCCCTTCTTTTATTGGCAAGATAATATTTAACCAACTCATGAAGAAAATGAGCGTCCACTTTCCTTGAAAATATTTCCTTGGGAATTTCACATTTCCCCACTTCCTGCCCGTTAATGCTTAAAAGTTTTGTTTCCATAAATATCCCTATTTACTGCAGTTTGAGATTTAGGTCAAGACCAAGAAAAAAACTAAAACCCATCCATTTAAATTTATTCGCCTAATTTTGCCGTTCTCAACCTCAGCCTTAATCTTAATCTTAACCTGCTTTTTTTTATTTCTTTTTACCCTTAGCTTTTACTTTAGGCTTTGGCTGCGCCTTGGTGGTTTCCACCAAATAAACAATGCTGCCCATAGCTCCCGGCACGCTACTGTTCAAATAAATTACACTTTCATTTGAATCTATTTTTAAAACTTTAACCTTCTCCATGGTTACGGTTTCAACACCCATATGTCCGGCCATTCTTTGCCCGGGAATTACTCTGCCGAGAGATCTTCTTGAAGCTATTGAACCGGGAGCTCTCTCTCTATTGGAGGCTCCGTGACCGGCTTCACTTCCGGCAAAATTATGTCTTTTCATCGCTCCGGCAAATCCTTTTCCTTTGGATACGCCCTGAACATTGATATATTCCCCTTCTTTAAACATATCGGTTAAAACAACAGGCTGTCCCGATTTAACACCTTCGGTGGAGGGAACTCTAAATTCTTTCATATGCCTGACGGGAGCGGTATTATGTTTCTTAAAAATGCCCTTTGCCGCTTTATTAAGTTTTCTTTCCGCTATCTCGTCAAAACCCAAGCACACGGCGGTATAGCCGTCTCTGCTTTTCTCTCTGGTATAAACGACCTTGCAAGAACCGGTTTTTATGATAGTGGCGGAATTCATATTTCCCTCTTCATCAAAAAGCTGCGTCATTCCGGTTTTTTTGCCGATAGCAATCTTAAAATTGGCGGGCAAATTGCCTATCTTTTCAACCTTGGGCTGTTCTTTTTCAGCGACTTCAGCGGTTTTATCCGAAGCATTCTCGACGGGCTTAGCGTCGGCTGACTTGCCATCCATAGCCTTGGCGACGGATGGAATTTCTTCTTTCTTATCTTTATTTTCTTCTGTCATATATCCTGCTCCTGAACCGCTCTATATAAAATGTCCAAATATAAAAAAATGCACACAAAACAACCGGCGCGCGCGGCGCCAGCGTTTAGTTTAATACGACTGCTGTTTTTGTAATCTTAGGTTTTTTGCCCGCAGAAAGATGGAATTTAAGGCCGACCTTTCTATAGGGCGCTGCCGTCACAAAATAAGTGTCGGAAGTTATACCGTACTACCAAAATATTGGAACCTAAAACGACGGTATTAAAGTGCTAATAAATTCTAAAAGAACATAAGGGTTTGGTTACACAGTTATAATTGTAGCAAACCACCCACATAAAAACAAGTCACAAGTTTCAAAGTCACCAGTCACCAGCTACAAATCTAACCCAAATCCTACTGCTTTGAAAACACCCTAAACTGCCAACTCTGTGCAAATAACCCTTAAATACATATTTAACCGAATTATTGATAAAATTTCACTCTACCGCTTCAGGCCGTGCAATTTTAAAAGCAACCATGCCATATTTTCACCCAGAACTTTCATAGAGGTCATTCCTTCCTCATCACCCTTTACTTCACCTATAGCCCGCCCCACTCCCATATTCCAATAATCAGCCCCTGGAATTATCATCTGGCTTATGGTAAAGAGATGATTTATTGTATCAAAAGCATGAATGGCCCCACCGCGCCGAACCGCCACCACCGCAGCTCCCGCTTTACGCTTTAAGAGTCCGCCATTAGCCATACTGACATAGCCGGCCCTGTCTATAAGCGCCTTGGTCTCGCTGCTAACATCTGCGAAATAAGTAGGAGACCCTATAATTATTCCGGCCGAAGCAACCATCTTCTCCATATAACCATTAAATCCGTCGTCCGGCAGAACACATTTTTTATCCTTCCTCTTAACACAACCGTCACACGCCGCGCATCCCCGTAGCGGTTTACCCGCCAGTTGCACCAATTCTGTTTCAAAACCTTGCTCCCTCATCTCCGCCAAGACCGCATTTAGAAGTATGGCGGTATTTCCGTTTTTACGCGCACTTCCATTAAAAGCCGTTATTTTAAGCATACCGCTCCTTAATATTTTAGTTATTTACTCCAAATCTCATACTACCTATAAAACAATTCTACTAAATTCATCAGGCATTTCCTTATATTGGCTAAGGATTTTTTAAAGAAACACAAATTTCAATATTTACCTGTAAGACCAAGCTTTTAAGATATTGTTTTGAGTCATGGCAGGTATATTTACACACAAGACCGAGGTCGCTTAGTACTGCGCCTCTCCGTATCTCAGCCTCCCGCATGCCCAAAGTCGGCTTCCGAACGGCCTTGCTTAGCAAACACACCTGCCACGCC
>DAOWGR010000151.1 GCA_030637365.1 Elusimicrobiota bacterium | reverse complement strand
CATAAACACACACGGCCTTTGGTATTTTGAGCTCTGCCGCCTTTCCGCGCAAAATCTTTTACGGATTCACCCGGACATCTATAACCCAAAGAACCGTTAGGCAATACATATGTGGCTTGCAATAAACAAATATCGCATACTCGTTTGCGATTTTCATAAACCGTTTTATCTGAAATTGTTCCCGGAACTTGCGCGACTTTAAATGGAAATCCCGCGGGTGAAACCATGGTATTTTCAATTTTCAATTTATTTTGTTTTAATAATTTTAATACCTCGGTTCTAAATTTGGGAGCCATGCCCGATTGTCCGGATAAGGCCGCGATTGTGCCGACTTGAATACCGGTGGCGCCCATTTCCATAGCTCGGCTTAAACTTTTGGAACTTCCGTAAGAGCCTGCAAGCCAAAAAGGCAAACCTAATTTTCCGATAGCGGAAACATCCGCCCTATCGCTATCGGTATATATCATGATTGCTTGGCCTTTAGCGTCAAATTTCATTTTCGCGGGAGCGGCATTATGCCCTCCGGCTTCAGGGAATTCTATAACAAAGCCGTACGGACGGGTTTCAAGATTGGAATATAAAGCATCCGCTAAAGTGAAAGATGAAACTATCGCCAAAAATTTTGGACAAGATACCGGGCTTGGTTTATCGCCAATTAAAGTATTCGGTTGTATCTTGGCAAAAAACTCCCCTGACGCGGAATTTGAACCATATACTTTTAGAGGCAAAGAAGCGGTTTCATGCTTACATAGTGATTTAATCATCCCTGGAAGGTGAGAAGGATTTCCGGCTCCTACCACGACATAATCCACATCGGCCAATATGGCGCCATAAAGAGTCCACAGCAAGGGCCGTTCCACTTTGCGCAAAAAATTAATGCCGATTAAACCGTTATGGCCCTCTTTAGCCAGCCAAACCTCGGCAAAATTGGACGCGATTGCCAAAAGCTGCAATTCGCGCGGCGGTTCCCAAAATGAATTTAAACCCGCGTCTTGACCCTCAAGACGGGTCAATTTCCAGACAGGCACGGCTTTATAAGGCTTATCAGCCGGCTTTCCCCCTTTAATATAATACTTGTCATACAAGTCAAAAATAGGCTTGGCAAGAGCGGGCTGACGACGGGCAAGCTCGGTAAAAGCTCTGCGAACATGACCGCCTTTATCGCCATCCTGTAAAATTCTCGGATAAATGGTTTCAAGACCGGTGCCCGACACAATTCCCATACCGCCTGTCATAGCGACTATCCTGGCCATAAGCCAATTGGAAATGCGAACTCCCATGCCGCCGGTAATAATCGCGGGGTCGGCCGGTTTAATTTTTGTTTTCTTTTCCATAATCAAACTTATCAAAAAAATAAATTTTATGTTTTACTTAACTCTCAGCTCTATAAACTCTTTTACTACTTAATGCCTCTCATTGTTATGCTAAAGAGAATATCAAGCTGATCTCCGATTGGAGGAACATTTCCCTCCACAAAGGTATAAATATCAATACCGTTTAAAATTGTTGAAGCCGCGATTGCCAAAGAGTCGCAATCCTTTTTACTGATATGCTTGAATTCTCCCGATTTTACGCCATAAAACAAAATCTCTTTTATCAAATTTCTTTCCAGCAAACTGAATTCCAAATGAATTTTATGAAATATCTCAATATTCTTTTTCTGTTCTCTGACCATGGCGGGATAGGTATTTAATTTCTCTTCCAGAACATCAAACCGTTTAAGAAAAAACGCTCTAAGCCGTTCTTGCGCGCTATTATGCTTTTCCACTTCTTCCATAATAGAGCCGAATGTGTCGGAAATCTCCTTTTGAGCCACCGCGTAAAAAACCTCTTCCTTGCCGGTAAAATAATAGTAAAGCGTGCTCTTGCCCTTGCTTATTGTCTGAGCGATATCTTCCATGGTTGTTTTATTCAAACCGAAACGCTTAAACAATTCCCTGGACTTTTTAACAATATCCGCTTTTATTTGGTCGTTCTTTTTAATTTTATTGGTCATATTGAATATTCGACTCAAACTGTCATTTGGTCTACTTTTAGTATACATCATTTAAAGCGAAATACAAAAGCAAATCGCAAATAAACCTCACATTATTATTGTATTTTCATTAAGAACGGAGTGTTCAAAACTTAATTTGTAAATCCAAATATCTTTGATAATCACCCAAGAGTTTCACTTATTACTCTTAACAATGCGTTCATATTAAACGGTTTATGAATAAATGGAATATTATTTTTATATATTTCTTTCCAACAGGACTGATCGTCAAGATAACCGCTGGTAAATATAACTTTTTTTATCGGTTTAATTTTATTAAGTTTTTTAATGATTTTTATCCCATCAGAATCAGGCAAAATCATATCACATAAAACAAGATCGATACTATCGGAATCCCGCTTATATATTTCTTCAGCTTGAGCTAAACTTCCGGCAAAAACTCCTTTATAATTACTTCTTTCAAAGATTCTTCTTAACATACGCTGAATGAAGACTTCATCTTCAATTACCAATATCTTTTCACCATTACCTTTAATAACAATGTTTTTTACTTTATTTTCAACTTTACTTTCGACATTGATAAGTGGAAAATAAAGATTAAATGTTGTTCCAATGCCGGGTTCGCTATAAACATTTATACTTGCGTTATGAGTCTGAACAATCCCCAATACGACTGACAAACCCAACCCTGTTCCCAATCCTTTTGATGTAAAAAACGGCTCAAATATCTTTTGCTTTATTTTTTTCGTCATACCCAGACCAGTGTCCTCTATTACCATTTTAACATGTTCTCCAATCTTAATATTATTTAACTGTATAACATCTTCTTCAGTTAAATAACATTTTTTTGTAATTATTCTCAAATTACCGCCGGTTGGCATGGCATCACGCGCGTTTACAGCCAAGTTCATCAATATCTGATTTATATTTCCTTTATCTCCTTGAATAAAACATTTTTCTTTGGAAATATCCAATTTGATATTTATTTGTTCGCCAATAATCCTTTTAAGCATTTTTACTGAATCATCCACAGTTTTATTTAAGTCTAATGCTTCCATTGTTACCATTTCTTTCCGACTAAAAATCAGAAGCTGTTTTACCAAATCCGCCGCGCGATTTGTACTGCTTTTTATGTTTTCAAGATCAGACTTAAATCTTTCTTCCATATTTTTTTCTTGTAAAAGAAGTTCCGCGTCGCCCATAATGGCTGTAAGTATATTATTAAAATCATGCGCTATTCCCCCCGCAAGAACACCCATTGCTTCCATTTTCTGAGATTGAATCAGCTGTCTGCGAAAATGCTCTTTTTCAAATTCCGCCTCTTTAAGCTGATTGATATTTCTAATATTACTCTGCACGCTAATAATCTTTCCTTTTTTAAACACAGGAGTGGCATTTTGTGAAATCCAGTTTGTTTTGCCATCACAAGACACACATCTTACCTCAAGATTCTTAACAGACTTTCCTTCATAAGCTTTTTTCATCTGCGCCATTACCCTTTCAAAATCATCAGGATGAAACCATTTGGAATTTACTTTTCCCAGCAATAAATCAGCAGACCAGCCTAAAACTTCTTTTGAATGTTCACTTACATAAATCACTTTACCCTTTTCATCTTGAATCATTATCATATCCGGGTTATTCTTTATAATAGTCTCATATCTTTTTTTAGATTCCCTCAGTTTCTCCTCGGTCAACTTACGCTCTGTAATATCTTGCAATGTTTCTATCGCGCCGATAATTTCTCCGCGATTGTTTCTTAACGCTACCGCTGTAAAAAAAAGCCATTTTCCGTTTTTACCCAAATTGGAAAAATAAAATTCACCTTCATAAGCTCCTTTTGAAATAACGGATTTTTTACATATATCTCCATATTTCTTAGTTATCTTTTCATCAGAGGTTTCATCCACTATAAAATCGGCCAAAACCGCCCGTTTTTTAGCATAGAAGGCTGACCACTGTTTTTTTGTGCCAACTATTTCATTGGCGGAAATACCCGTTAAATTTTCACAGGCATTGTTCCAATGGGTAATAATATGTTGCTTATTGATTATGAAAGCCGGCACCGCATTGCCCCTGATAATCTGCGAAAGCAATAACTTGCTTTCATTCAATTGATCTGTTGTTTTCCTCTGTTCGATAATTTCAAGACGAAGCAGTTGCTCTGTTGCCCGCAACTGCCGATTAGCCATCAGCAATTGCTGATTAAGCGCATCCATCTTATCAATCTTTTTTTTATCATTCTTAAAAATTTTCTTTTTAATGGTCTTTAAATTATTTTTTTTCATTTCATTACCCACTACCCAATACTTCCTATTTACTGTCAAAAACAGCTTTCATCCGGCTATATGAAAAAACTATTTTTGTTTCTTTGAGGCTATGCCTATCTAACGGCTAAGTTTTTCGAGGATACAAGCCGGTCGGTAATCCTAAGCCATTCGGTTATCAGTATCTTATATCTCACAAGATGCCCCAGCTTACTGAAATTATTCTCATCAATACGGTTTACAGCGTCTATAAGGTCATTAAGCGAAACTTTGCCGTAAGAATAATTGGTCGTTTCATCAGCCAATATGAGTTTTGAAAGTTTTATTTTTTCGGCGCCGGTTTCAATGAGTTTTTTTTCTCTTTCAAGCTGTAAAAAAAGATTTTTTAAATCAGATTCAAACCTGGCGTATTTGCTTCTATTTGACAAAAAAGTCGTCTTATCGGAAATTTTGGCGATTTCATGATTGGCCCTGCCCGCCTGATCTGAAAACAGCCATTTAAGCGACAATCCCGCGAATAAATTTGAATCCGAGCTTTTAACTCCAAAATCCAAGCCGCTGACTTGATAACCAAACAAAAAATTTGTTGAGGGCAAAAGATTGTCAGCGTATTTATCAACATTTAAGGAGCTTTTTTCTTCCAAGAGCTTTAAAATATCATAAGTTCTGCTTGAATCGGTGAATTGTTTATACTCTTCTTTAAAAGATACTTCACTCTCGCCGAATTTAAACGGATTAGACGGCTTGAGAATATCGGCTCCTTCATATCTTATCGCCTGTTTTATCAAATTAAAACTTGTGTCATATTCTTTTTCAAGGGCTATAAGATTTTCCTTTTTTCCAAGAACCTGAATTTTAATTTTGTTCACATCTATATCCAAAGCGATACTGCTTTTTTTCCTTTTTTTTATATTTTCAAGAAGTTTCAAGCTTTGCTCATATGATGAATGGCCTATTTTCAGATTTTCAAAAGCCAAATACCAATTATAATAAGCGACTATCGTTAAAGCTAAATAATCCTCATAAGCTTCCGTTATCTGATAAGCGGCAATCTTCGTTTCGACTCCGGTTATTTTATCCTGCAAACCGACGGCTTTTCCAAAAGCGTTTTTAGCTATCGGCTGAGAAAAATAAAATGAAATGGCCGACGACACTCCTTTTGAGTTTGAATAAGGCGTAGCCGAGTATTCAGCCGATATTTCGCTTCCGGCATAAGGAAAAAGCTTGCTTAAAGAAACGGCGATTCCGGGATCGCTTCTGTCTTGATTTATATAAAATTCATTCTGTCCTTTCACAGACAAAATTAAATCTTTCGCGGGCAAGGCCAAATCCTTGCTATATTTCAAAGCCAACTGGGCGGCAAGAATTTCTTCAAAAGATTCATCATTTTTAACCGCGGTTTTTATGAATTCCTCCATGGTTAAAGTTGTTCGCGATTTAGCGCTTTTATTTTCAGCAAAAGCGCTCAAACCCATGGAAACTATTACAAAAACGGCAATTATATTAAACGGTTTTTTCTTCACTTAAAATCCTCTCAAAAATAAAATTAAAATCCTTACCGGCTCCGTATATGCACGGAATAATAATCAAGGTTATAAGAGTTCCGAAAATCAATCCCCATGCCAGAGCAAGCATCATCTCGGCCAGCATGGCGTCATATCCCGCGATGCCGTAAGCCGTGGGAAAAAGTCCCGCGCAGGTCGTTAAAGTGGTTAAAGTAACGGCTCTAAGCCTTGTTTTGGCAATGGAAGAAATTTGAAATATCGATTCCTTTTTGCTTTTTGAATCGTCATATTCTCTGTCAAGTTTATTCAGCATTATTATGGAATCGTTAATAACAACGCCGGAAAGCCCCAAAGCCCCTATGGCCGCGAAAAATCCAAATAAGACTTTTCCGTGAAACCAGAAGGCAATGATTATTCCCATCAGGCCGAAAGGAATGGTCACCATAATAAACAGCGGCTTGATAAGCGAACCGAAAAACAAAACAAGAATAAAGTACATAATCAAAATAATAAAAGCCATGGCGAAAAGAAAATCCCCTTTGGATTCTCTCGTGTCCCGCACCTCTCCCTCAAAATCAATAAAAGTCGTGGGATATTTTCCCAGTATTTGAGGAAAAACTTCCGCTTCAAAATATTCGGCTATATCCATGGGAGTTTTGTCCGATTCTTTCTTAATATCGGCAAAAATTTTAGTTATCCGCTTGCCCTCTTTTCTCTCTATGGTACTTGGAGTGTCAACGGATTTAACCGAAACTATATCTCTCAAGGGAACCAAATAATCCCCTCTGTTTCCTATCGGAATATCAAGTATTTTTTCTATATCGTCCTTTGCCGTTTCAATAGTCGTAAATCTTACATCTATTTCCTCATCACCGAAAGTCAGCGTATACAGTATGCTTCCCTGCAAAGCGGCTCTTATCGTAGAGCTTATGTCCGATGAATTTATGGAAAGCCTTTTTACTTTATCCCTGTTTAAACTTATCTTGTATTCGGGGACTTTCAAAGGCTCTTCAATTTCAACATTTTCCAATGACATATGATTTTTCATCATTTCAGCCACTTGAGAAGAAACTTTTTTCCTAAGCAAATCATTATTTTCCTTAACCAATATTTCTATGGGACTTCCGCTCGCGTGTCCCCAGCGGCTTTTTGAAAATCTTATATTATTTATTTCAGTCAGACTCGAAACTCCTTTTTTCCATTCTTTAATAATATCGTCCGCGCTTTTTTCGCGATCTTCTTTGGGCAGTATTTCAACCGTCATTCTAAATCGGTTTTCCCGAACCGCTCCGCCGCGGCGGCTTTTGGCTATCTGTGTTCTAAAACCGATAGCCTCTTTTCCAATATACGGCTTTATTATATTTTCAACCAAAGTGGTAAGCCGAGCAGTATTGTATCTGTCGGATTTCTTATCCGCCTGTCCCGTTATTACAATTTCCCTTGTCTCTTCATTCGGGAACATAACGAATTTCATTTTTGATTTCGCTATATACACGGAAAATAAAGCCAAAGCGATAAAACCCAAAAACACAAAAGTCTTCAATCTTAAAAGCCGCATCAAAATTTTTTCGTAAACATCTTCAACAGCTTCAAACCAATGAGGCTTTATGACTTTTTTCGTCTTGCGGAATTTTCCGACTATCTTCTTTATTATGGGAATTTCAAAATGCATATGCCCCGGCAATATAATCAAAGATTCCACCAGGCTTGCCCCGAGCATAAAAAATATTACGGCCGGAATAAACTTATTCATTTGGCCGAACCTGCCCTCAAAAAAGAAAAGCGCGGTAAAAGCCACGCAGGTTGTTATTATACTGGCGACTATCGGCGAAAATACCATGGCCGTTCCTTTTATCGCGGCTTCATTGATAGGCATGCCTTTTGAACCCAAACGCGCGATATTCTCGGAAACCACTATGGCGTCATCCACCACCATTCCCATAACCAAAATAACCGCGGCCAAAGTAACATTGTTTATGGTATAGCCCAGGAAAACCATGCCGCTTAAAGTAAAGAAAATGGTGAAAGGCAAACCCAAGGCCACCCAGAACCCCGATTTAAAATTAAGGAAAACAAAAAGCAAAATCAAAATCAGAACAAAACCTATGGACCCGTTAATGATTATTAAATTAAGCCGGTTTTTTAAATCAAATGACTCATCATCAAGCGTAATAACATCTATGGATGTTCCTTTAAGATTTAATTTAAAAGCTTCAATCTTCTTGTAAACGGCGTTAATCGCCTCCAATATGCCAGATGAACTGTTTTTTACCACATTCAATATTATGGCCTCATGGCCGTTAACTTTAATTATGGATTTATTTTTCTCAAATCCCTCAAAAACTCCGGCGACTTCTTTTAACTTCACGGCCTGTCCTTCAAATCCTCCCTGCACTATAAGGGCATTAAGCTTATCGACGGTATCAAGCTCGGAAAGCAATGTGACTTTAGGCTCTCTCCTGGCTTCTATATTTCCGGCCGGCTGGCGAATATGATTTGATTTCACTTCCTTCATCACCGTACTGAAAGGAATATCAAATTTTCTAAGTTTGGAGGGATCCACCCTTATCTGTATTTCTTCCTTTAAATAGCCCGATTTATTCACGCTATTGACTTGAGAAAGATTTATAAGCTGATTTTCCAAGGAATGAGCGTATTCCTGCAAGCGCTTTCTTGACTTTAAATCCAAAAGATGCCGGCTATTATCGTAAACACAAATATCCACAATCGCTTTTTTTGAAGTTTTAAATACGCGAACTTTGGGATCATCTCTAATATCATCGGGTAATTTGGCGTCAAGAACGGCGCTTCTTATATCCATTATCGCCTGATTTTTATCGGGATAATTTTGCTCAAGCTCCACGGAAACTCTGGACGAGCCCTCGCCGGAAGCGCTGGTAACCCTGTAAACGCCGTCAAGCCCCCTGACCTGCTCTTCCAAAGGCTTGGTTACAAAATGCTCAACCTGCTCCGCGGAAGCTCCCGGATAGGAAGCCGAAACTCTTACAAAATCAAACGCCACATCCGGCATTTCTTCTTTTTTTATATTTTGATAAGCGAATATACCCGCAATAAAAACAAAAAGAAACATCAAATTTGATAATAAATGCCGATTCACGAAATAGGCTATTATTTTTTCCAAAACGCTCATATGATATTTATTCCTTACAAGATAAGCAATTTTACCATTTTATGTTTATAAATCGGACTCCGCTCTCAACTCATCTATGAATTCGCGATTCTCGTCATCTATAACCTTTATTGTTTTCCATTTTCCGCCTTTATATCGCCCGTATATCAAAAATGAAAAAGCAGAGAAAATGAGCACAACAATAGCCCAGCACTTTTCCGGAGAGAAATTTAAAACTCTGAGCATGAAATACAAAACCGGAATAGCGGCCCAATGCATGCTTACCGATAAAACCATGGCGACAAAAGTGTCTCCCGCACCTCTCAAAGCCCCGATAAAAACCACTACCAAAGCGTCAACCGTGACATACAATGCCGCCACCTTAAGCATGAAAATCGCAATGGGCCTGGCTTGCAAAAAAAGTTCCGTTCCGTCCGACGGTTTAAAAATATCAACCAGAGATTCCGTGAAAAACAAAAAACAAATCAAAATCACTGAAGAATACAAAACACTCATTTTAACTCCGGATATTACCGATTTTTCAGCTATTTCCGTTTTCCCCGCTCCCATATACCTCCCGACAAGACTGGTAACTCCTATGCCTATTCCCAAAAGAGGTATGAATGAAATCATGTCCCAATTGAAAATTATGGTGGCCGCCGTGGCGGTGGCAAGGCTATGCGAATGAAAAAGCATTACCAATACATTGAAAGCCACAATATTGAGCAGCATTTCAAGTCCGGAAGGATAACCGAATTTAAACAGTTTTCCCATTATTGCCGAACTACAATAAAAAGACTTCATTACTTTGTATTCCAGGCGATTATCCCTTTTGAAATAAGCCGCGATAAGAACCGCGACTCCCGCCAAACCTCCTATGATGGTGCCATAAGCGGCTCCTTTTATGCCAAGAGCCGGAAAACCGAATTTTCCGAATATCAAGATATAATTAAAGGCTATATTGACGACCATGGCTACCAAAAATGATTTCATAACAATGGCTGTTTTTCCTATTCCGGAAAAGAAACTTGTAAAAGTTATTCTAAACAGCGTTATTATCACGGCATACATTAAAGTATTGAAATATATCTTCTGATAATACAATTGCTCGGGAGATATGCCCATATAATCAAAAAGCATTATCCCCAAACTCTTTGAAACCATTATGATTGGATAAGCTATAACCGATATTATCAAAGACTGAGTAACAACCGACGCGCATTTGCTTTTTTGCCCGGCGCCAAAATATTGCGCCGTTAAAGCCGTTGAATAACCTATAAGACCAAAGAAAAAAGTCATCATCATAAAAACGGTCAATCCGCCGCCCATGGCGGCATTCATCTCGGCCGGGCTCAATTTTGAAAGAAAAAGCCTGTCGGTAAAAGTCATTATGGAATAACACGCGTGAGAGACAACCATCGGCATGGCAATACTCAGCATTTCCATCATTCCGCCTTCGGAATATTTCTTACTATCGGCTTTTTTTATTTCTTTTTTCATACAAAGTTTTTATATTAAGATTCAATTATTTTCGCGGCATGGCAAGCGCAAGAATTGATTACTTATCGCCATCCAATATTTTTTTGAAAGTATTTAAAACGGCTTTGGTAAGCTTAGCGTCCAAAAAGCCTTTTCTTATTTTGGTTTCCACCCATTCACAGTGGGAAATTCCGTCTTTCTCCATTTTTTTCCTTATCAAAGAAACCACTGAATTTATTTCACCCAAAGAAGGTTTCTCTGTTTTACGGCATGATAAACGAAGGTCTCCGTTTCTTCCGGCAAACTCATAACAAACAATGCCCACCGCCTGCCCGAGATTTATTGAAGGCTGGCGTTCTTTGGTCGGAATATTTATTATGGCATTGCAATAAGAAAGGTCTTTGACGGTAAGCCCCGTCTTTTCACAGCCGAAAACCAAGGCTATGCCGGATGCCGTCTCACGGACTGTGTCCATCGAAACGGCCAAAGCCGTATTTTTTTCGTCGGCTTCCTTTTTTGAAATATAATTTAAAGCGTCTTTAAGCAAGATAACATTTCTGTCCGGCTTTCTTTTCTTCAACGAAGAAGTGGCCAGAGCCAAAACGCAATCGGAAGCGGCTTCTTTTAAGGTTTTAAAAATTTTAGCGTTTCTAATAATATCGCCGGCGCCAACCGCCGTTTTATCTCTTTCATTAAGCAAGGATGTTTCTCCGCCTCCGATAATATCCGCGGTTTCAATCGTTTCCTTTAAAATCGGCCCATACGGCGCGACTATTCTTAAATCGCTTAAACCGAAATTGACCATGGCCCTCGCCGCCGCCCCTATATTGACAGGATTCCTCGGTTTAACCAATATGATTTTAAAAAAAGATTTTTTTTCGTTCACAATTTTAATCAATCCGTTCTTCCAAAAACTCTTTCGGCGGATATTCACGATTTTAAACTCTTCCAGTTATTTACAATGCTCATAATTGCGCGACGCGAGCAAGGCATCAAGAAAATCCGATGTGTATATTCATTCCGCAAATTAATTTTAGCAAAAAACGAAACTCCACCGGCTCACGCGTGCGAAGTTTCATTTTAATAAATTTCGCTCGGTCCGATTTATAGGTGAAAATTCACTTTCATTTTTATGGATTTTCCTCGGCCCTTGGCAAAGTAAAGTAGAAAGTGGAGCCTTTGCCGACTTCACTGTTCGCCCAAACCTTACCCTCATGAAGCGTCACAAATTCGTTTACAATGGACAAACCGAGCCCGACACCCTCGCGCGACGCTTTTGAATCGTCCAATTGAACGAATTTATCAAACACTTTCTTTAAATCCTCTTCCTTAATTCCGCGCCCCGTATCCCTCACTCCGATAACCACACTGTCATTACCAAGAGACATGGAAGCGCCCACGGTTATCATTCCGCCTTTGGGAGTGGATTTAATTGCATTTGAAATCAAATTGGTAAGCACCTGCACAATGCGCTGATGATCAGCCATCGCGTAAATATCCGGATTGGGCAGCCGTACTATAAGATTTAATTCTCTTTTTTTGGCCCACGGCAAAAGCCCTTCACCAGCTTCGGAAAGCATACCGGATACCGATGTGGTTTCCGGATGCACATTGATTTTACCGGATTGAAGCTTGGAAAAATCCAATATGCCTCGTATCATCCTATTCAGTCGAAGACTGTTCCTGATACTGATATCCAAAAAATTGAGTTCAACGGAATCAAGCTTTCCGGAACTTGATTCAATAAGCATTTCCAGAGCGGAACTTACCGATGAAAGCGGAGTTTGCAAGTCATGAGTAATACGGGAAAGAAACTCTTCCTGCATGCGTTGAGTCTCCTTGAATTTCGTGATTTCGGGCAAAGTCGTATAAGCTCCCACAATACGGCCTTCATCATCTTCAAGCAATGCCATGGAATGGCGCATACTTCTCTCCACATGCACATCGCCGAGCACATCCACCTCTCCCGAAATAGTATCCCCTCCCGTCGTGTCCATGTCCTTGGATATGGCTAAAAAATGTTCGCCCGGTTTTACATGTTCGCTGATATGCTTGCCCACGACATCAATAAATTTTTTGCCGGATATTTCTTCAGCCGCGGGATTCATCATAAGTATATTCCCTTCTTTGTCCAAAATAACCTTCCCGTCGGCGACTTTGGAAAAAACTTTTTCCGTTCTGGCGCGCGTATTCAATATCTGATTCTTTTCATAAACCAAAGCCTCTGTCGTCTTATCCACTTGCTGTTTTATACTTTTACGAATCAGATTCAAAACATCCTTATACACATGAACGCGTTCTTGAGGACTTTTTACCGCGGATTCCACAATCCGCGAAAGCATAATACCGAAATTCATGCCTGTCAGGACATTATCCTTGGATTCTTCAGACTGTTGAACCACCTTTGACTGAGGCTCCGATCCGGGCATTTTCTCAGGCGCGGGCTTCGGCCTTATCTCGGACGCGGACCTGACAAATTCCGGTTGAGGCGCGGGCTTCGGTCTTATCTCTGGCGCGGGCCTGACAAATTCAGTTTGAGACGCGGACTTCGGTCTTATCTCTGGCGCGGGTCTGACAAGTTCCGGCTGAGGCGCGGACTTCGGTCTTATATCGGGAGAAAATACAGACTCCCGCCGGAGATGCGCGCCGGATATTACCTCAGATGATTTAACAGACGCGGACGCTTCTTGAAACATTGACTCGGAAGCACTTTCATAAGCCGGCTCTTTATAATCATATCTTTTCTCTTTGACATAATGCGTTTCCTCCGAACGAATATTATTAACTCCTCTTTGAACAAGAAACTCCTTAAAATATCCTTCCGGCTGATTTTTGGAAGACGCACTTAAGAACTCGCATAAAGCACCCAGTTCAAAAAATTGCGCGCCTTTCAAAAATGTCAGATTATGAATTCCATGCGCCCTGAAAAACGCGTTTAAATTTTGAGATTCCTGCGTGACCGCGGGGACAAGAATATCATTGAAAAGCCATCCGTCTCCCATAAAAGAGAGCGTTACGGCGCTGTCTTTTTTGGCAATAAATATCATATTCAATAAAGCGTAATCCTTTCTCAGCAACTCAATAACCACCGGATGTCCCAGTGTATAAAGAGCGGTGCTCTTTATTAATTTGGACATAATTGTCAGAAATTCGGAACAAATTTCCGGATAAGCCATAGAGCGCTTTCCATATTCCGCCATATACAAGTCCAAATGCTTGTCAATAAAATCAAAGTTTATCGGTTTCATATATATCACCCCATAATAATCTTTAACGCTTCCTGTATAGAGGTGTATCCCTTCTTTACGGCGTTAAGCGCGGACTGCCGCAGAGTAGTCATACCTTCACTTATAGCCAGCTGATTCAACATATCCACATTATTGCTTGAAATTATGAGCTGACGCATAGCCGAACTTTCCACCGGCATCACTTCAAATACGGCCTTGCGCCCGGAATATCCATGATTGCAACGCGAACATCCGGCGGCATGATAAACGGTTTTTAATTGGCTGATTTCTTCTTCAGTCAAAAATTTTTTATCCTCCTCAGTCAAAAATCCCGGCTTTTTACAATAAGGACATAAAGAACGCACAAGCCTTTGGGCTATTACAAGCTTTACGCTGGCCGCGACCAGATACGGCGCCACCCCCATATGAGTCAGCCGAGTTATGGTGGCGGGCGCGCTATTGGTATGAAGAGTGGAAAATACAAGATGTCCCGTAATGGAAGCCTTTATGGATATTTCCGCGGTCTCAAGATCCCGTATTTCGCCCACAAGCATTATATCGGGGTCCTGGCGCAAAAAAGCCCTGAGAGTTGATTCAAATGTCAAACCCACATTCGGCAATATCTTAACCTGATTAACATTCGGCACTTCGTATTCTACTGGATCCTCGGCCGTCATTATATTAACATCCGGCTGGTTGAGAACATTTATCATGGTATAAAGAGTGGTCGTCTTTCCGCTGCCTGTCGGACCCGTAACCAAAATAAGGCCGTTGGAACTCTTAATGGCGTTTTCCAAAAATTTCAGTTCATGCGGAGATAAATCCAGCTGAGTAAGACTGGTATTCAGCTTGCTCTGCCCGAGAATACGCATCACTATTTTCTCGCCTTTGATGCAAGGCAAGGTGCTGACCCTGAATTCTATTTTTTGCCCCTTTATCTGCACCCTAAACTGCCCGTCCTGCGGCAAACGCCTCTCGGTTATAACCAAACCGCTCATTATTTTAATACGAGCCGTCAAACGCGCGTGTATGGATATGGGCAAAGTAGTCAATTGTTTCAATACGCCGTCAACACGAACCCTTACGATTATGCGCTCTTCACTCGGTTCTATATGAATATCACTCCCGCGCATATTTACGCCCGCCATAAGTATTCTGTTGACCCTTTGAATCAGAGGAGAATCATGGGTCAATTCTTCCAAGCCATGCGCGTCCTGAGCTTCCTCCTTACGCTCGCTTTCGCTGTCAAGAAGCTCAAGTTCACGGTCATCTTCCGCGAGCATTTCATCTATTTCCGGAACCGGAACTTCAGATACTTCCTCCTCCGCGGGCATTTGAATCTCACTCGGTGGCGCGGAAGCTTTCACGGGAAAACTTTGCGTTTCCGGCTCGGGCGCGGTCTCCAGCCGCGCCTTAGCGGCCTCCGAGACAAACCGTTCAATAGCCAAAGAATCAGGTTCGGGCTCTATTACAGGAATATCAACCGCGGACTTTACAACATCTTTCTTTTTCACGATAACCGCGCGCGCGATTCCAAACGCCTTAGCGATGCTTTCAAGCAGTTTCGCGTTGGAAACCGGCTTTTCAAGAAAATCGGAAATATCCATATTCAGGCTTTTCAAATGCTGACGATTGGTGGCGCCCGTAAACATTATAATCCGCATTTCATGCGTGTCCACATTACTGCGAATTTCCTGAATAAGTTCATACCCGTTCATTTTAGGCATATTAAAATCCACCAGAATAAGATCCGGGTTAAGCTTATCAATAACGGAAAGAGCTTCCAGTCCGTTTCCAGCTTCCAAAACATCATAATGACTTACTTTCAGAAGATGCTTAATCAGCTCTCTGTAGTCCTTATTATCATCAACCACCAAAACGGTTTTATTTTTTACTTTGGGAAGTTTCACATCGGGCTTCAACGCGAATTGAGTTGCAGGGGGCGACTGAACCCGCATTGAAGCCCCTTCCTGCGCGTCAGCAAACATCGCATCCACATTTGCGTCCATGTTATCGGAAAATCGCGCGTTCATAACATCACCCCTGCAAAACGCTTTATGTTTTGTTCACCGCCGCTACAAATGCCGCCAAAACCATACTTATCCGTCACACATAGTATATGTTCAAGGCGCTCCGTTCGCAATTGGCTAATTCCCTCTTTTACTGACTTTTTTCCACAAAATGAAACTCCTCGGTCTCTACCTGTCGCTGTGTTGAATGCTTTGCAGCGGAAGACAGGTAACGGCCGAGGTATCAAAGCGGAATCCTTCCGAAGCTTCATTTCGCCTCTACGCCTCCTACTACGCCAAGGCTACGAAGGACAAAAAGGCTACGGAAAAGGGTCTTCTCACTCGCATTGCCAACTTCGCCAAGGCTTCGAAGGCCAAGCATCCACGGGCTTACATCCGTGGTTTTCTGCAAAGGAGGATAAAAACCAAGTTTAAAAAAGAAACTTTTAAAGCGCCGGATTAAAACGATTATTTACAATTTTTACGATAATTGGAAGGGGTGCTTTTAACGATTTTTTCAAATTGCCTTATGAATGATTCCGTATTGGCATAACCGAGTCTATGGGAAATTTGCTTAATGCCGAGGCCCGTTGTCTGAAGCATTTTTTTGGCCTGCGCCATTTTTACTTTCAGTTTATATTCACTGAAACCCATACCGGTCTTTTTCATAAATAAACGGCTTAAATACTTGGGACTCATGTATACGATTTCAGCGGCATCGCGCAGTGTAATCTTTTTGAAGCAATTGCCTTCAATAAACCGCCTGACATGCTCTATTTTATCGGTGACATCCATATCGCCGAAACGCCCCGTTCCGGCTTTGTCCAAAAGTTCCTTTTCAATTGCCTCGCGCATTACTTTAATGTCAAAAGGCTTTTCCATATAATTATCAGCCTTGTTCTTTAAAGCGCCGATAGCTATATTTTTCGTGCTGTAACCGGTCAAGATAATGACTTTTTTCTCAGGAGCAATGCCTTTTATCTTCTCAAGCGCTTGTAAACCATCCATGCCGGGCATATTAATATCAAGAATAATCAAATCCAACTCATTGGGCTTTTTAAGTATTGCCAAAGCCTCCTCAGCGTTAGAGGCTTCGGTTATATCATACTCTTTGTAGCACATCTTAAAATTGTCGCGCAAGTTTTTATTATCGTCAACTATAAGTATTCTACCGCGCATAAAACCTCTCACTCCTGTGTGACTAATATTCAATCACTTAAAAATCTTATAAACACTATTTTAAAAATTTTCGAAAAGTCACTCACTCCCATTATTGATAAACCTACAACTTATGCAAAATGATTGTCAAATTTTGACAAAACATGGAAAAAGTTGTCCATACCGGGCAGTATCGAGAATATCAAAAACGAATGTTCACCGGTTCATCTGAATTTTCTATATGTCCGTTTTTGGCGATATTGTAAAGAAAAAAGTGGTTCCTTTCTTTTCTTCCGATTCAAGCCATATTCTGCCATGGTGTTCATCTATAACTTTTTTCACTATTGACAGCCCCACTCCCGTCCCGCCGCCATATTCCGTGCTTTTGTGAAGCCTTCTGAATATGCGGAATATCTCGTCAAAATATTCTTTTTTGATCCCCAAGCCATTGTCTTTGACAAAAAAAACATCGCCTTTTAAACCGATTTCAATTACGGGGGTTTCTTTATCGTTGTATTTTATGGCGTTTACGATTAAATTGTAAAACACCTCTTTCATTTTAACATGGCTGCAGAATATTTGGGGCAATTTATCGCTGATTTTAATTTGCGCTTTTTTTTCTTCTATCAGCGGCTTAATCTGCTTTATGGTTTCTTTAAGCAATTTACCGCAATTCACCAAGTCATAGGGTTTTTTTATGTGTGAAATCCTGGATAAAGAAAGAAGGTCATCTATTAAATTGTTCATGCGAAAAGAAGCTTTTGAAATGCGCTTGAGATAATCTTTTCCGTCAATATCCAGCTTATCGTTATAATCTTCCAATAATATTTTGCTAAATGTTCCTATCGCTCTTAAAGGTTCTTTAAGATCATGAGACGCCGTATTGGTAAACGCCTCCAATTCTCTATTGGCAATTTTAAGCTCTCTATTCGCTTCTTTTACTTCTTCCGCCGTTTTTTGCAGTTCACCGCTGCGTTCTTTAACAAGTTCTTCCAAATGGTCGCGATATTTTGCCAGTTCTTTTTCCGCCCGCTTGCGTTCGGTGATATCATACACCCTCGCCTGAAGCACTTCCCTGCCGCCCAAAACCATCTTATTAAGCAGCACTTGGGCGAAAAAATCAGTGCCGTCCAAACGCCGATGTAAATACTCAAACTGAACATAGCCTTCTTTTAGGGCGCGCGCGATATTATTCTTGGCATAACTCATTGAATCAGTTCCGTCCGGCTGGGTCGGAGGAGAAAAATCGCCAGGATGCCTGCTGCAAAATTCTTTTTTGGTCGCGCAGCCAAAAAGGCTCAATGTCGCGGCATTGCAATCAAAAAAACCTTTCTCATCAAGGAGTATTATCGCGTCGCTTGATGAATCATATAAAAGTTGAAGCTTTGTCATACTTTCCCTTAAAATTTTCTCCGCTTTCTTGCGTTCGGTGATATCGCGGGTAGTGCCCTGAAATCCAATCGGCAAGCCGTTTTTGTTAAATAACAATTTCGCGGTAATTTCAACGGGAATTTCAGTTCCATTTTTATGTAACAGTATCGTTTGAAAAGTGAGATACTTAAATTCTTTATAATTTTTAACGGCATACATCGCGTCCTTCGCCATTTTCAAAAACTCTTTTCTGCCGGCATGATGAAATAATTTGCTTCCAACCCACTCATCAACCGTGTATCCGAAAACATTTTTTATGGACGGACTGGCATAAGTAAAAGCCATTTTCAAATCCAATTTCCAGATGACATCTATTGAATTATCCGCAATCAAACGATATTTCTCTTCGCTTTTCAACAACTTCTCTTCCTCCAATTTGCGCTCGGTGATATCCATTATCAAATCAATAAAACCGGTAATCTCGCCCTTATCATTGAATATCGGCGAACATTTTATGGAAAAATGTTTCCCTAAATCCTTCACATAAATATCAGTTTTTCCTTCTTCCCCATTCTTCATGAATTTTTTCAGCGAACAACTCTCTATCAAGCAAATTGTGCCGTAAAAAACTTCATAGCATTTCTTTCCTATGATATCTTTTTCTTTCTTCCCGATAAGTTTCAATCCTGCGGCATTTATTTTAACTATATTGCGATCTGTGTCAATAATAACCAAAATGTCTTCCAGTGAATTATTCGCCTCGCGCCATATCTTTTCCAACGCGCGTATTTCTTGTTCACTGGCCATTAACTGCTGATTCACGGCCTTCTCTTGCTGTTCACTGGCCGCAAGCTGTTGATATGCCGCTTCCAATTGTTCATGTTCCAAAATACGCGATATTATTTCTCCAAGCCTCTCGGTTATCATAACAAGCAAAGTTCTTTCTTCTTTTAAAAACGGTCCTTCCGCTTCGGCAGGCTTTTTCTTTAAATATATTATTTCCAGCATACCCTCGGCTTTCTTATTTACCATAATCGCTTCGGACTGCAGCCATCGCGTTTTTTTAAAATTATCCGTCTTATATTTTTCCCCTTTATATATTATTCTCGCGGCGGTTATATCGGGATACTGCCAGCCCTGCGGAATTATCTTAATCAAACCTTTAAATAATAACGGAAGCGACAAGCCTGGCGTCATCGCGAGCTTTGACAATCCGTAAAGGCAATTTAACTCCTTTATCCTTTTGGCCATATCATAATTGGCCTTTTGAAGTTTTCTCTCGGATGCCGTTAACTGCTGATTAGACACTCTTAACTGCTGCTCCGTTGCCTGCAATTGTTGATAAGGCGCGTATGATTTTGAAATGTCTTTTTTTCGCTTGAAAACAAACTTTTTATTCTCGCCTTTTTTTTCAGTCATTATCATTTCCCCATAAGACAATAGCCTTTGAACGGTCAGCCACCGAATAAAAAGCCAAACCATTGTCTATATGCAATTCCACGCTCATTCTGTTTATACCGCCAAATTTTTTCCCTGTAACTTTAATATTATTAATAGCCAAATAGTCTGTAACCGATTTAATATTCTTCAAACATATCGTATCATTCTCTCTCTTAAGAACATTTGCCGCGCCTACAAAGCCGCATACAATTTTTTTGCAATCGGAACCTAAAGCCGCCATGCGCCTAAGAAGTTCATCAATCGCGTTTTCCGCGTATCTGAATTTTTCTTTCGCCCTGTTTTTTGGTGATTTTCCCGGCAGCAGAATATGCGCGAGACCGCCTATTTTATTCTTTTTATCATACATAAGCACCGCGATACAAGAGCCTAACGCGGTTACTCTAATAATGCCCGTGTTTTTTATTACGGCGATATCTCCGGTTAAAACATCAATTTCACTGTTTATCCGTTTATCCCCCATTCTGTTTTTAACCCGCTTTTATAAGTTTAAAAAACTATTTCATGATATATTAAGAAAATGAAACTTGTCATTGATAAACTCAGATTTTTTTATAATTGGTAAATAAAATTCTCTTTAATAACGCGTACAAATTTATCTTACAAAATAAAAGAATCCCTCTCCCCCGCGCGAAAGCAAAAAACGCCGCATTAAAATAATCAGATAAATCTTTTGTGCGCTTTGCTAAAGTAAAACCGAGAAGGATTTGCCAGGTTTCTATTGTACTTGAAAAACTCTGCTATCCACTTCGTCCGTTTTACGCTTTCCTTCAATAGCAAGCGGCACATAAACCGACAGAACGCTTGTTTTGGGGACAATAATGCTCTGCTTAAGCGTTATTTTACCCGAACCTTTTTTTACCGGTTCAATAACACCGGCAACAAATCCCACATCGTCTTTTTGAATAACCAAAGATACCGAACCATTATCTTTTCTAAGCTTATACTTAACGGTCACACTGATATCCAATTTATCTCCCGCTTCAAGAACCTCATTGATATCCGGGGAAATGGAAATTATTTTTATTTTATTGCCGCTAAACATTGAACAAGCCGAAAAAAATCCGACAAACGCAAAAACAAAAAGCAGCCTGATTTTACTCATATTAAAATTTGTCATGTTAATATTCTCCTAAAATACAAATTTCCTTTTATTCCTTAATTAGCGGAAGTTTTGATTTTCCAGCCGTCAATATCAAATCCTCCCATTTTATCAAGAATATGCTTGGTAAGTTTTTGATACTCTCTCATCATTTTTGATTTATCTTTAATAGTGACGGTGTTTACATACATTTTTACAAATTCTTTATCCGGGAAATTACCTATATGATATTTTTTCTTCTCTTTTTCATCAACAAGAAAACCAATCAATTTATGCGCGGGCACAGAATCAAATTGTAAAAATTTCGCATAAGCCTCAAATAATTCATTTAAGTGAACATAGAAAACAAAAAAGAATTCTTCAGCATTCGCTTCAAAAACTTCTTGGAGATTATCGCGCATATCCCAGATATGATATTTTGCCAATTCAACCTGAATTTTATTTTGCTTGGGGTATTTCTTAATAAGATATTTTCTTGAATTTTTAATGAGTTTTTTTAATTCTCCCGTCTTGTCAAAAAGCGCCTTGCCGGTGCAAAACATATGAGCGTTTATTCTTCTCCTTCGTTTATAATCATCTTCAGCGTATTCATAATGCTTTTTGACCGGATTGGCAAAATATTCAACTAAAATCCCGTCAACAATTTCATTTCCTCTTTCTCTCCAAAAAGTTTTTGAATCCAAAAGAATATGAATATCAATATCGGAATGTTTGCTTGAATTTCCGGTAATAAAACTGCCGCAAACAATCGCGCCGATGACTTCTTTTTTGTTTTCCCATTTCTTAAGAAATTTTCGCAAAGCGATTTCCCAATTTTTCATATTAATCTTATACAATCAACTGTTTTCCTTATTCTATCGAATTTTTTAATATTACTTGTTTGAATAAACCAATAATATGGTTTTTGACAAAAGAAACACAAACAAAAAATTCCCATCGCTCATGATTTTGTTTCACTAATTTGAACTGTAAACAAAAAATCCGCTTAACGCGGATTTT
>DAOWGR010000191.1 GCA_030637365.1 Elusimicrobiota bacterium | reverse complement strand
GGCGAAGTTTATTTCTTGTTTATCTTCCATGAATTCCGTTTGTTCCTTGGGGTCATACATAAAGGCGTCTTCTTGATGGAAATAGACCTTTAGTTTTTTATCTTTTTTTAAAAAATAATCGACCGCGTTTATATGGTCGGGGTGGGCATGGGTAAGCAGGATGAATGAAAGTTTTAGGGAATTTTCCTTTAAATATTTGTCCAAAACAGCCGAATCCCACGCGGGATCTATCATAAAGCAAGTTTTTTCGGTTTCATCCGAAACAATATAGATAAAATTATCAAGCGGTCCGATTTTTATTTGTTCTATTTTCATTTTATTTCTTGCTCCTGTTTTGTTTTCTATCCCCGAGGAGTCCTTTGATGTTTACGCGCCGGAAGTAACGCAGCCACCTCGGGGGTGGAAAATTCTCTATGCAAAGCTATGCTTTGCGGTTACATTGCTGTTTCTTACTTCTTGCCGCTTGTTTTTTTCGGCGGCGGAAATCGATATTCAAGTTCTTTGGGCTTTATAAATCCCATTTCTTTTCTCGCAATAGATTCCATATAGTCATCGCTTTTCATAAGTTTCAATTGTGATTTTAATTTTATATTTTCTTCTTGAAGCGCCAAATGTTCTTTTTGGAGATTTTGAAGTTCGTTGAAATTTCCAATGAGCGACCGGAAGCCTTTATTGCCGACAAGAAAGATAATAATAATCGCGATTATTATGTATTTGAGTTTTTTTGAATGTATACAGCTTAATTTATTTAAGCTTGAATACCATGTCTTTAGCATATTTCGCTTTTTTGCCCAACTCCTCTTCTATTCTTATGAGCTGGTTGTATTTTGAAAGTCTTTCCGAGCGGCAGGGCGCGCCGGTTTTTATCGCGCCGGCATTGACGGCGACCGCGAGATCGGCTATAAACGAATCTTCGGTTTCTCCCGAGCGGTGGGAAATAACGGTGGCATAGTTTTTCTTATGCGCCATTTGTATAACGTTTATTGTTTCGCTCAAAGAACCGATTTGATTGAGTTTGATGAGGATGGCGTTTCCGACTTTTTCATCAAAGCCTTTTTGCAGCCTTACAGGATTTGTAACGAATAAATCATCGCCTATGATAAGGGCCTTTTTTCCGAGTTGTTTGGTAAGATGTTTCCATCCTTCCCAGTCGTCTTCAGCCAAGGGATCTTCATAGGACACAATGGGAAAATGTTTTCTCCAATCGGCATATTTTTCCGTCATGCTTTTGAATGAAAGATTGTGGGATTCAAAAACATAGCTGCTGTTTGTGTAAAATTCATTCGCGGCTGAATCAAAGCCTATTTTGATTTCTTTAAAAGTGTAACCGGCTTCTTTTATCGCGTCTGCAATGGTTTCTATTACCGCTTCATGTGTGAATATTTTGGGAGCAAAGCCTCCTTCATCTCCCACGGACACGGTATAACCGCCTTTTGAAAGTATCTTTTTCAGGCAGTGATACACTTCCGCGCCCATTTTCATGGCTTGAGCGAAATTGGAAGCTCCGATGGGCACTATCATAAATTCCTGAATATTAATGCCGCTGTCGGCGTGTTTGCCGCCGTTTACTATATTGAGCATTGGCGTCGGAATTATAAAGCCTTTTTGCTTCAATGAAAATGTTTTTCGTATATAAGCGTAGAGTGGAAGCTTATAGGCGTTTGCCGAAGCTCTGGCTATAGCCATGGATACTGAAAGAATGGCGTTCGCGCCGAGTTTTGATTTTAAAGATGTGCCGTCTATTTCATTCATTATGTCGTCTATATTTTGTTGCTGGTCGGCTTTGAGCCCCACTATTTCAGGCAGAATGCGATTGGTTACATTTTCAACCGCTTTTGTCACGCCTTTTCCCATAAATCTTTTTCCGCCGTCTCTGAGTTCCAAAGCTTCATGAGTGCCGGTAGAGGCTCCGCTGGGAACAGCGGCTCTTCCAAAAGAGCCGTCAGCGAGATAAACATCCGTTTCAACGGTGGGAAAACCTCTGGAATCAAGAATTTCTCTGGATATTATTTTTTTAATTTTAGTGTCCATAATTTAGTTTCTCCCAAAATTTAATTATTCGGTTTTAAAACTTGCCGTTAACTATTTTATTTCCCGCGTTAACGAAACTTAGCAGTTTGGATTGGGTTTGAGCTTCGGCGTAAATTCTTACAACGGGTTCGGTGCCGGACGGTCTTAATCCGAGCCAGCTCCCGTCTTTCATTATAAACTTGAAGCCATCCGCGTCATTTATTCGCCATACCGGAAAGCCCGCTATATTAAGCGGCGGTTTTATCGTAAGCCTTTCATTAACTCTTTCAATATTGTTTTCGTTGTTTAAACGCAGATTAATTCTTGTGTTTATGAAGTTTCCGACTTTTTTGTAAAGGTTGTTTAAGAGCTGTTTCAAGGGTTTTTTTTCATAAGCCACCATTTCAGCCATTAATAAGCACGCGAGAATGCCGTCTTTTTCCGGAACATGTCCCATTATGGACATGCCCGCCGATTCTTCTCCGCCCAGCAAATAGTCTCCTGTTCTGAGAAGGTCGCCTATATATTTAAAACCCACGGGCGTTTCTCTTGTTTCAAGGCCGTAATATTTGCCTATCGCGTCAACAAAATGAGATGTCATAACGCTTCGGCAAATTTTTCCTTTCATGCCTTTGTTTTTGACAAGATGTTCAAGAGTAAGCCCCAATATCATATTGGGGGAAATCCAAGTTCCGTCCGAATCTATAATGCCGTATCTGTCCCCGTCCCCGTCGCAGGCAAGTCCGAGATGAAGCCTGTTCTTTTTTACGGTTTTTTGAAGCTCTTTAAGATTTGCTTCATTGGTATCGGGAGAATGACCGCCAAATAGAACATCCCGTTCTTCTCTCAATCCGATTACCTTTGTTCCGCATTTTTCAAGAGCGGGCCTGAGATATGTCGCGGCGGCGCCAAAAACCGAATCCGCCGCTATGCGGAGCCGGGCTTTTTTTATCGTATTTTGGTCAAGCAGAGAATATATTTGCTTGAAATAATTTTGGTGGAAATCCAAAATTTTTATCGTATGTGACGATACTCCTTGTTCAAAAGGCAATCGTTTATTAACTTCGGCGATTGTCAGAGTGTTTATCTTTTTTTCAATATCCTCGGTTATCTCCGGCGTGGCCGGGCCGCCCCAAAAGGGCGTCCATTTAAATCCGTTATATTCCGCCGGATTATGGCTTGCCGTTATTGTGACTCCGCCTATGGCGTTATTATGTATTACCTGCCAGGCTATTGACGGCGTGGGAACCGCCGCGTCAGAAAAAATAACCGAAATGTTTTCAATAGCGAATACTTCCGCTACGGTTTCCGCGTACTCTTTGGATAAATATCGTGTGTCATAGCCAACAATGGCGCAGGGTTTATTGGGGGCTTTTTTGCCGCGCTCTTTCAGATAAAGCAAATACTCGTCGCCTTTAAAACCATATGTTTTATTTGTCTTTATATGGCTTGCTACGGCATGCGCCACTCTGCGCAAATTATTAAAACTAAATTCCGCTCCGATTACGGCTCTCCAGCCTGAAGTTCCGAACTTTATATTTGTATGGCTCATAGATAATGAAATATAGCAAAAAATAGACAATAAGTCCAAACATATCTAGCGCGGCAGCGCGACAGCGTGGCAGCGCGACAGGTAATAAAAACAGGTCACCAAGTCACCGGTTGCCGGAGAAATAAGAGGGCTGGAGCAAGAAACAAGAAGAGGTGCAAAGGCATAATCTTATAGTTCATATCAAGTTTCTTCCGATATTTTAAAGGCGTTTATATTGTAAAATAAAGGGGTGAAAAAATTGATTCTTTTACTGTTGGCGTTCTCTTTTTTTGGGTGTTCCGAGAAGAAAGATTATAAGGTTTCGCTTATGGAAGCAGGCAAAGCCGCTCCCGATTTAATTCTTAAAAAAGTCATTCAACCCAAAGGGGGCGAGTTTGAGGATTGGGGGCAGTTTAAGGGAAAGTTTGTGATTCTTTCTTTTTTCGCGTCATGGCGGGAAAATAGCATTGACGGCATAAATAAATTAAACGAGTTGCATAAAGAGTTTAAGCGCGATTCAGTCGTTTTTATGGCTGTTACTGATGAACGGGAAAGTGAAATCAGAAGATTTTCAAAAAATAATAAAATAGAAGGCTGGCTTGGAGCGAAAGTTCCTGCCGAAAGTTTTAAGAATTTCAGGGTTTATGACAGGCCGATGAGTATTTTGATAAGCAGTAACGGCATTGTAACCGATTTTATGGACAGCAATGATTTAAGCCAAGATGTTATTTGGAAATTTATCGGTCAAGATGATATGGAAAGGCAACAAGGAAATTAGGCAATATGGAAACAAGGAACAGCGTTAAACTACTGAGATGCCTTCACACGGCTTTGGCGAGCAAGCAAATATTGTGGGGTGACCCTACCACCTGCTTATTGTTCGGAGAACAATCAAAAGAAAACATCTGTGGCGCTGACATAAGGCGCCACAAGCAGGTGGTAGGGTGAATAGACTTTCAACCAAAGAGACTGTTTATTTAATTGACGGCTGTAATCTTATAAGAAGCGCGTGGAATCAAAATCCATTTTTTAATTTTGCCGAGGCTGAGGCTGAGTTTTTTGATTGGCTGGATAATGTTTGCGCCATTGATATTTTGAGTTCTTCAACTTTCAGGATTATTATGGATGGCGGCTATAGGCCCGTTAAACACAAGCTGAATCCGGCTGTAAATATAGTTTTTACCGATGACGGGAGCGCGGACGATTGGATTGTGGAGAGGGCGTATTATTTTAAAAGCAAAGATATAAGGGCGGTGGTTATAAGTTCGGACAGGGAATTGTCCGAGAGACTGAACGCCGATGGAACAAAGTGCGTTCCATGCAAAAAATTCATATCCGTTTGCAATAAGGCTCTGAATGAAGATTCAAAGTAGTTTGTTTTTAGGTATTGAAATTGTGGTGATGTTTATCGCCTAAGTAGCTTATTAAAAGAAACCCCTGTCGGCCTTTTGGCTGACAGGGGTTTTGTAATTCCGTCACAGAGTCTTACGGATAGTTTATAGAGATGTGACTCCGGTTATAAAGACAGAGTAGAACATCACCGAGCCAAGACAGCATTCCCCTTCAAGGGCCACGTTGTAATGGCTTTGGTCGATTCCCTGAAAATCAAATTGTAGGTTGATCAGGTGAGCGCCATCGGTTCCTGCATAGTCATATTTAAAAATAAATTTATTGCCTTCGGAAAGGAGGGTTATTTCTTTTTTTTCGGTATCAACGCCTTCCACGACAATTACGCGGTTGCCGAATG